>JAHDGC010000948.1 GCA_020627865.1 Saprospiraceae bacterium
TCATCATCGTACCGGATGGGATATTGGGCTACCTTCCTTTTGAGGCCTTGTTGGTGGAACCAATTTCACATGAAAATATTTACCATTGGAATAAGCATCATTATTGGCTGAAAGACAAGACCATCAGCTATTGCTATTCAGCAACCATGCTCAAGGAGATGCAGCAGAAAAAATTCAAGCAAAAGGCAACGAAAAACCTGCTGGCTTTCGTGCCTTTCTTTGACGGAGAGACCACGCTGCTCGCCAAAACATTTCCTTATACTGATTCGATTAACAGAGGGTGCTTGAACCCCTTACCTTTCACAGGGGAAGAAGTTTCAGGAATTCAAAAAATAGCAGGCGGTGATGCTTTTTATGATGAAGATGCTACTAAAGAAGAGTTCACCAAACGAGCAAGAAATTATACTGTTATACATCTAGCAACACATGGCACCGCCAACGACAAAAATGGAGATTATTGCTACCTCGCTTTTACGGAAAAGAAAGATAGTATCGACAATGAATTGCTCTACGTCCGGGATTTGTACAACCTTGATCTCAATGCAGAAATGGTTGTCCTCTCCGCTTGCGAGACGGGTATCGGGGAGTTGCAAAAGGGGGAAGGGCTGATTAGTTTGGCAAGGGGCTTCACCTATGCCGGAACAAAAAGTATCATCACTTCGCTTTGGAGTGTAAATGATAAATCTACCAAAGATTTGATGATTGGTTTTTACAAACATCTTAAAAACGGGATGACAAAAGATGCTGCGCTGCGACAGGCAAAGCTGGATTATATCAACGGATTGAAGAAGATTCAACGAACAAAAGCACATCCATTTTTTTGGTCGAGCTTTATCGGGATTGGGGATATGAATAGTATTGTGTTTTAATTGTTATATTTCAACCTATCTTTAAAAGTCTAGATCTGCTTCAGGTCTGGACTTTTTTCGTTACCCCCCCCTTTCGGAGAACCTTATTTATAAATTTATTTTTCTGCATCTCTCTACTAATCTTAAAGATTTGAGGCTTCGTTTTCTTTTCTTTTGCTATGGAATGCATAGTGATTTAAAATATACATAAAGGCATAAAAAACATATAGTCATGAAAATATTTTGTTACTTCCCATAAAAACATTTCATCTATCTACATATAAATACGACCTTTTACTTGTTTGGCAATATGGTGTTATATCGAGATATTTGTGTTATGATTTTTCAATACAAACAAATTTAAAACATTATACTTTCAAAAGTTGATACGTAAAATATAAATGCACATAACAGAAAATAAATAATTAGACTAGCAGCATAATATATCGTCCATTAATGTGTAATTCAAAAATACTCATCTGGCAAAAGATGGGCCTGCATTGCTATGGACAAATTAAAATATAAATCAATGGCGGATGCCGAAAAGCCACTATAGAGTAGGCAATTATTAAACTTACAAAATTTTAATCATGAAGAATTTTAAATCAATTTCATTTCTATTCATTTTATCTTTTATTTTTATGGGGGTTCATTTGAATGCTCAAAGCTGCATGACTTGCTTTTCAAGTGGATCTGCTGTTATGCATGGGCATTTGGGTATTGGAACTGGTGCTGCAAGTAATATCGCATTAAGTATTCTCACCTCAGATGGATATGGGATCCACTCAGAGACATCAAAAAACTATTATGAAGGAGTATATGGACGGGCTACTGGCATCTCTGGATTCGGAGTCGCAGGTTATGCAAATGGCAGTTCTAGTAGAGGTGTATATGGTCATGGGTATTATGGTGTTTACGGGCGCTCAACTTCTTCCTCTGGTTATGCAGGATATTTTTCAGGTAGAGTTCGTATAACAGGAACCTTATCTCAAGGATCAGATAGAAAATTAAAACAAAACATCAAGCCTATAGAAAGTGCCTTATCTACTGTTTTACAATTAGAAGGAAAAACCTACAACTACAAAACCAAGAAATACAAAGACTTGATGCTAGGAGAAGGACAACAGTTTGGGTTCATCGCCCAAGAACTAGAAACAGTTTTACCAGAATTGGTATCAGAAAGCGATCACCAAGTATTTAAAACAGATGATAATGGAGAAAGAAGTCTTGATAAAACCATTACCTACAAAGGTGTAAACTACATCGCCCTTATCCCGATATTAACCGAAGCGATAAAAGAACAAAATGAAGTTATCGAAAAACAGCAAGACTTAATCAATGATTTGCAAGAAAGGATGAGTGAAGTGGAAAATTCTAAAAGTACCAAAAGAGCAAACGCAGTAAATGATAAGGAGCTACAGGATTTGGGGCAACTTAAGCAAAATGTTCCCAACCCATTTTCTCAAGCAACAACGATAAAGTTTGAATTGCCGAAAAAGTTTTCTAACGCAAGTCTACAGATTCATGATATGCAGGGGAAACAAATCAAAACTTATGCTTTGGATCGTGATAGTGACAGCATTGCCATAAATGG
>JAHDGC010000070.1 GCA_020627865.1 Saprospiraceae bacterium
ATGCTGGACAACAAAATCATTCTGAAAAATGGTTACCTGTCCCCTTGGGCTTTCAAGAATATCGTTACAGTTGGACTGCGGATTAAGGATTATGCTTGGACGGAGAATTTTATCGTACAATATAAAAAATATCTTCCCAAAAAGGAACTGACTAACGCGGTGGCTTACAATATGGCTGCATTGTATTATGAAAAATCAAATTATACCCTCGCCCTTCAGCAACTCCACAACGTTATCTTTTCGGATGCGTCCTATCCTCTCGGGGCTAAAATCATTCAGGTAAAAAGTTATTTTGCCCTCGATGAAACGGCTGTTCTTTATGATTTGATCGAGGCCTTCCGGAAATACATTTCCCGCAGCAAGGATTTGTCGGATTATCGGAAAAAGGCCAATGATAACTTCCTCAAATTGACAAAGTCTATTTATAAACTTAAGTCGGGGAAGACACTTTTGAAACAGGCTGTTTTTGAGCAGAAACTTCGGGAGACAAAGTTGCAAATTCAGCAGATTGATCCGTTGGCGAATAAGGATTGGTTGGAGGCGGTGGTACAAAAAATTTAAGGTCGCTTAAATTCCTCGCAAAGAAATATTATATTTGTCATAATTCACCATCTCCAACAAGATTTATTCGTGTTAACAATATTGTAACGAGCATTCCGAAAATGTATTCAAATAATGAATTTCGATAGTAAAACACATGAGAAAATATTTGTTTCTGCAGTTATCCCCCAGCACCGTTTCATCTTTGAGCAGAACATGAAACATGCACTGACTATTTTGTGGAATGTTGAGGAGGATGCAAAGTTTATGGTAGATAACAAAGAAGTCATTGTTGAGAAAAACTGTGTTGTCTTCCTGACTGAATTTCATAATGTTGACAGCTTCGCCTTTCAAAAAATGAATACCATCCAGTTCAACAGGGGGTTCTATTGTATCGAAACCCATGATACAGAAACAGGTTGCAAAGGCTTGTTATTTTATGGTGCATCTGCTATTCCCAAGATTTTGATTCCGGAAGACAGGCAACGACAATTTCAAGCGCTATGGGAGACATTTGAATGGGAAATGGAAGAAAAAGATCATTTAAAAATAGAAATGCTACGGTCTGTTCTAAAACGTTTTTTAATTTTATCCCTCCGAATTTATAAAATACAAAATAAAGATATTCCTACAGATGATGGGAATGTTAGCTTAATAAGAGAATTCAACTATCTTGTTGAAAAAAATTACAAGCATTTAACCAAGGTAGCCGATTACGCCGAATTACTCAATAAGGCTCCTAAGACATTGTCAAATCTTTTCAACAAATTTACGGATAAAACCCCTTTGCAAGTCATTAATGAAAGGCGTTTACTCGAAGCTAGAAGGCTACTTAAGTATACGGATTTATATATTCAAGAAATTGCAGATGAATTAAATTTTGCGGATGCACAAGCCTTTAGTAATTTCTTCAGAAAGCGCGAAAATTATTCCCCCAGTCAATTCAGGGTCGAATTAAATAGCTGATTTTTATCTATACCTCGTATCTCTGTCTAATTCTTCGCGAAGAAAGAACCCTACCTTTAAAATTAATGCTATATCCCCAATAGCATATACATCTCTTAGGGAAAAATTTACACAGATAGAGGAATTTTGAATTAACAACCCACCCTCTAATCCCATTATCTTTGTCATAAGGTAAAATCTTTATAAAAACAAAGAAAATGAAAGACACCACCATCATCAAAACACTCATCGGAATAGGATTGTTAGGCAGTATCCTTGTCGGTATAGGAGAATATCTATTACACTTCCATCCCGATGGCCCGTCAGGAGAAATCAGTATGCTCGAACATGTTCCTTTATCCCGAGCAAGTAAAGGGCACTTCTTTGCACTTTTCGGTACACCACTTTATTTAGCGGGCTACTATGGCTTGAAGGAACTTTTTAAAAAATCCAGTTTAACCCTAGCAAACGCATTATTAATACTAGGAACCTTGGCCTTTTTCATCGGAGGCATTTGGATTTCTTCCCGATATTTTGGAGCAGCAGTATTACAAAGAAGCCACGAGACTGTAGACTATGCCTTTTATCTCCAATCTTATGAAAATCATTATCAGGTATTGGTTTGGGCATTAAGAATTATTGTTGCCGCACTTTCTATTGTATACATCATGCTTATTTTAAAAAACAAGCAAGGTTTACCCAAATGGCTGGCTTTCTTCAATCCGATTGTTCTACTAATTATCGTTATCTCATCCTTGTTTTGGTTCAAGCCGCTAGGGATACACATTGCTCCTATCGCGATGAATGTTACCCACTTTATTTTCTTTGGAATAATGCTATGGGCCATCAACCGTCAACCAAGTTTATCCTAAAATTTTTTACTCGAAACACAATCGTATTCGTTTATCATTACAAAATCATTTTCAATCTCTTCAATAAAATTAAAATAAAATGAAAAAAATATTTTTAGGTCTTTTCACACTTATGATCATAGCCATTGCAGGAATGCTATTTTTCTTCAAAGGAGATACACAAAATCCTTATCAAAAAACTTCGTGGGGAAGATTTTCAGGCACCTGTGCAACAGAAAATGTTCCAGCTAATGACTTTGGGAAAAAATTCCATGCTTGTGATTACACTGTTCCAAAGGAAGAAATTCCCGTTTTCAAATCCGTTGATTTTCCTTTTTCCAACCAATTCAATAGTGAAAAATCACTTCCATTAATGGCATCTGCGTTGATTGATGTTAATAATGATGGTGTAGATGAAGTTTTCGTTGGTGGTGGAGTTGGCCAGCAGGATGGTCTTTATAGTTATCAAAATGGTACTTTTAAAAAATCCTCCTTTGATTTGCCCGCCAAACCTAAAAATTCAAGTACTTATGGCGCGGTTTCTTTTGACCTTGATAATGATGGCAATACCGATTTATTTTTAACAACAGATGCCGGACTACTATGGTATCGCAATACGGGAAGTCGCTTTGAAGCTTCCATAGTTGACATCCCTTTTAATGAAAAATCCATTGGTGCTTCTGTCACTTTCGGTGATATAAATAGGGATGGCCATGCCGATATGTTTGTCAGCAATTATATCAAAAAGGACAAGATGGAAGGTCAAAATATCTTTAAGGATTTTTCTTATGGTGCTTCCAGTTTGTTAATGATAAACAAAGGGGATAACACCTTTAAAGATGCAACACAACAGTATGGTCTGAGCTATATCCACAATACCTTTATGGGGATTTTTGTAGACATTGATAAAGATGGTTTCCTTGATCTTATTGTTGCACATGATACCGGAGAAGTGAGAACTTACAAGAATGAAGCTGGCCAAAAATTCACGAAAAAGGCCAACCCCACCACAGGCAAATATGCTTATCCGATGGGTATTGCTGTAGGGGATTATAACAACGATGGTAATATTGATTTCTTTTTTTCCAATACTGGAAGTTCCGTCCCGTTATTTATGGCTAGAGGGGATTTGGCAGAAGATGATGTTTTCATTAATGAATGGATGCTTTTCAGAAACGATGGCAACTTCAATTTTACCAACGCTGCAAAAGATGCTAAAATAGCGGATTTTGAATTTTCTTGGGGAGCTATTTTTCAAGATTTTAATTTGGATGGCCGGCAAGATCTTGTTGTAGCGGAGAACTATGTGGCCTTTCCCCCACACAAATTGTTCAAATTGCCGGGCAGGTTTTTAGTACAAAGACCCAATGGTACTTTTTCAGCAGTTGAGGATCAGGCAAAGGTCGTTAATATGAATTATGCCATCACACCTTTGTCCAGTGATTTTAACCAAGACGGTTATCCTGATTTGTTGTTTGCTAATTTAGACGGAGATTTTAAAGTCCATATCAACCAAGGAGGAGACGCCAATTATATAGCCGTTCGCCTTCCTGAAAATGCGAAGTATGCAGGGGCAACCATCACTGTTACCAAAAAGGATGGTTCTACACTGACAGATGTTTATATCATCGGGGAAGGATTAGGAAGTGACCAGACCTCAACCGTTACCTTTGGCCTAGGTTCAGATACCGCAGTTTCGGCTGTAAGTGTAGCTTTGCCTGACGGTAGTACCAAAAACATAAACAATCCTAAAATTAATGCTATAAATACATTATAAATAATTAAGAATCATGCTAGCATCGCCATTCCTAAAAAACTTTTTATATGGACTTATCATTTTGATTGCAAGCTTAGCCATTTCTGGATCATTTGGTTTGGTCATAAAGGAATCGGATGCTGGAAATATTTGTCCGAAAATTTTAGGTATTCCTGCCTGTTATATTGTGCTAACTTGTTTTACCCTAGCACTTATAGGTCACCTTATACCTAGGACAAAAGGCAAATGGATTTATTTCTTTTTTATCGGAATAGTAACATTCATTGCGACTATGGGTACGATAGGAGAATTGACCGGCATGATTAAATGCCCCCGAACAACAGGCGGCACACCAATGTGTTTCCTTTCATTGGCCATTTGTTTATCTCTACTGGTATCAAAAATTGCCTTGATTAGATCTACGGCTAAAAAATAATATGCTAAAAGGTTAACTATTCAGTTAGCCTTTTAGTGTTTAGCAAACAGGGAAGTCGTCAGACATGTAGACTATTATTTTCCAATGCTCTTAAAACAACAAAGAGAAAAAACTCTCCTGCTGAATCGCCTCCAGCTCGCCCCCATCCAGCCAGATCCCCAAGCAATGTTCACAAAGATCAAAGATAACCTTAGCATCTCTCGGGTGCTCGTGTTTTTCCATCATCGGGTGAGTGTCGCAATAAGGACAAAACAGCGGCGTGAGTTGCTCATAAATAGGCGGGATTTTCCGACGTTCATAAAAAACCGGTGTGACGAGCGTTTCCAGTTGTTGTAGCTCTCCATAGTCAAACCAGATGCCTTGGCAACTCGGGCAAGCATCCACTTCCACATCCGCCTTGGGGTGCCGGATTGTCTTGACGATTAAATCTTCTTTACAACGGGGGCATGATAAAGACATAATTTTAGGACTAATCTTTCGTAAAAATCGTAGAGAGGAATTTAGCTGAGACAAAGTTAACGGAATTCTCAAAAAAAATAAGTATCAATTACATTTTCTTTGCAACATTATCGAAAAACTCACCGTTAATTAAAATACACCAAATCACAGATTGCCATGACCAATTTACTACAAAAGCCCAGCATCAAAGATCAAAAGCTGGCACAAAAATCTTTAAAATTTTTACAAGCCTTGAACGAACAGGCCGAAGCCGAACGCAAGGTAAAAATTAAAATTAACCCCGCCGGAGAAGAGACGACTATAAAGATACCTGCAACCGCGATGAATGCTTTGTACACCGTAATTAGCGAAATGGCCGAAGGGAAATCTGTTGCAGTCATTCCTTCCGAAACCGCTCGACGTGCCGAAGAAGACTCGATCATTGCCAGAGCACGCATCTGGTAATGCCCTCACACCGAAACCCTTATTTATTGAAATCAAAAAGGGAGGTGATAGCGTTAAGTTATCACCTCCCTTTTTTTGTCCGGCTTCCACTTATCCTCCATTTCCCCCCACCTACCTTGCAGAATTCCCCCGTTACCCATCCTCCCTATCAGCATCATTCACATTAGCATAATTTTGCATTGATAGTTCTTATCACAAAATCCATTTGTTAACAAAAACGCATTTTATCATGAAAAACGTTTTATTCTTATTCTGTTTACTTGTCCCTTTTTTTACAACAGCACAGGATGCCACCAATGACAACCTGAAACGCTACCAGCTCAGGGCACATTCTTTTTACTGGGAGACAGATTGTTGGGATGGAACAGATTACCCAACCTTTCTCTTGAAGAGTGCTGTAGACAACAACAATACATATGACTGCCTCATGCCCTGGACCTTTAATACCCCATCTGGGCAGGATCATTGTGTGCAATGGGATGCAGATGCCCCCACTAGCCATACTCAGGATATTATCCTAAAGGAAAACTTAGGCGGTACAGCAAATTTCAAAGTAGATGTGGAATTTCAATCTTGGAACGAAAACACTTGTGCGGGTTCAAGATGCATACTGGAAACCGGCACTATATTTTGCCCATCCGATGATTGTTCCGATGCCAATTGGTGTACATTACTCAATGCCGGAAGCGGAAACGCCACACAATGGAACGATATTACTCAAACTGCCGGAAACAATAGTAGTGTTACTTACCAAAATATATGGAGATACCAATATGGGGATGATTTTTTCGTTCCCCTTACTTTCGGAACGATCAATAGTGGCACCAAAACAGATGTTAATTCTAATAGAACAGCCCCTACAGGAGCATCCGGTAATTTGGCCTATAGCAATTATTGGAACAATACCTGGGCAGGAACAGAAATGCAGGATTCTCCCGATGTCAATTATTCTTTTACCATTTCAGGAAGTGGTAAAAAAGTAACGGCTTCAACTGATTATTCCAATACCAACTTTGACTCGAAGATTCATCTTATCCGAAGATTTGAGGACGCTGGCACCTTTGCTTATATCACCAGCAATGACGATATAGATGGAGCAAACAATCGAAAATCCAGAATTATTGCTGATCTTGGCCCCGGAGAGTATCTTGTTATTGTAGAAGGGTTCAGCACCAACACGGGTGACTTTAAAATTACGGTCAATGCTACTACAGCTGTTGTTGAACCCGGCAGTATTACGCAAGCCAGTCCTTCCAGCTTATGCACGGGCGTTCCGTTCCCCGCGATCTCTAGTAGTGCTTTGGCATCTGCCTCTTCGGATGCTACCTATGGTCTTGGAAGCCTTGTCTATACTTGGCAAATGAAAATCGGAAACGGGAGCTGGACGGATATTTCAAATTCCAATGTAGCCTCCTT
Organism: Saprospiraceae bacterium; assembly: GCA_020627865.1. Classification (GTDB taxonomy): domain Bacteria; phylum Bacteroidota; class Bacteroidia; order Chitinophagales; family Saprospiraceae; genus JAHDGC01. The sequence continues at coordinate 6,848 of JAHDGC010000070.1, forward strand.
ACCGACCAATGCTGCCAGAACAATGGGTAGTGCAACCACCACTTTCAGGAGGAAAGCTACCTTAAGTGGCAATGTCGCTTATTCCAATGAAGTCGTATTTTCCTATATTGCCAGCTCGCTTTATCCTGGTTCTATAGAATTATATGGACAAAGCACAATTCCGGCAGGAACCGACCCCGGAAGCATAGATTCTTTTTATGATGGTAGTACTTATGATGACGCAAGCGGCACCCCTGCTCCTACAGCATATAGTTGGGAGTACAGCACCGATGGCGGAAATAGCTGGTCTCCTGCTCCGGGTTCAACAAATTCTTTTGCTTATAATACCCCTAATTTAACAGAAAGCACACGCTATCGTAGAGTATTTACCAATGGCTGTAATGAAGTTGGGTATACCAATGAAATTGACATTCAGGTTATTGTTCCCGATGGTATAATTTCCGGGCGGGTTACAGATCAGTTCAATAACGGCATCCCTGATGTGACGATAACAGCAACAAGAACATCTAGTGTACCCGGCGGGAGTTTAGCACCAACAAGCTATACAGCTATGACAGACAACGACGGTTATTATACTATAAATGATATTTACTATGGCCCATCAGATGCAGATTTTACGATAGTAGCTTCAAAAGATGATGGCGTTACCACCCATACTTTCACTCCGGAGAGCTATACGGCACAAACCATTTCATCTACAGCGACCCAACTTTCTAACATCAATTTTACAGATTTGTGTGTAATCCCTGTTGTGGCAGGACAAGTTATCTGGACAGGATGTGAAGATACAGCATGGGATAATCCGGCAAATTGGAATACTGGACTTGTTCCACAAAGCGGAGAAATTGTAAAAATTGACGATACGAATGGCGTTACGATTTTCCCGGTACTGAGTACAGTATCGAATCCAGTTTATAAGGTCGAGATTTTAACTGGAGCAAGTTTAAGTATCAATACAGGCGGTGTTCTATATATTAGCAACAACAATACCTCAGGTCAAGACGGTATACTAAATGAGGCAAGTTTAACCATTAACACAGGCGGCACCATATACTTGGATAACATTGGCAGAGTAGCAATTTTCAACTACAATACGGTTATCAATTCAGGGACAATAAACATTAATACGGCCAGTTTAGGGGTTTGGAATAGAGGGAATCCTAGCTCCTTTACAAACAATGGGCAGCTCCACTTGAATGATGCAGGACAGGCTATTAATAATGATCAAACAGGATCGGAGTTTATCAATGGAAGTTGTGCCTATCTTTCCTTTACAGGCAATTCTGCCCTGACGCATTATGCGGGCAACTTCACCAATGCAGGATTAATGTTATATGAATTAGATTGGTATGCCAGTGGCGGTACGGTTGACAATACGAATGGTTTCCTTCACGATCCCAACAATGCTTTTTCAGCAATCACAACTGGCACGAAACTCAACGCCCCTATATCTTATGCTGATTTTACAGGCGACCTTGATGGGGACAACACGGCATTTTGTGCGGGCGACAATGATGATCTCCCCTGCGCCATAGTTGATCCCGGTCTTTGGGTAAGTCCTTGCAATGATAACGGCACCCCCGATGATCCTTCAGATGACACTTTTTATTTCACCTTACAACCAATGGGAGACTATTTATTAACAAGCTATGCACTAGATGGAGATTTAACTTCAGGAGGCTATCCATATACTTCGACAACCGCGTTTCCTAATAGACCAATCAGTGCTGGAGTTGTTTCTATTTTAATTTATGATCAAATAGACCCGACTTGCAATTATGAACTGACCATTACGCCACCGGATGCCTGTTCGGGAAATTCTTGTGATGAAGATATTTATCTTTACAGTCCGGATGATAATATGAATGGCGGTGCCGCTTATGTAGAAACCAACCAAAATATTATTGCAGAGAATAAAATTAATGGTGCTACTGATGCTACTTATGATGCTGGTATTGCGATCTCCTTGAACCCCGGTTTTGAAGTTGCTGAAGGAGCGCAATTTTCTGCGATTATTGGAGGTTGTGATACAATAAATGTACAGAAAGAAATAGAAAAAAAGGAAGTTCCGGAATAGGACGAAACTTATTTATAGTTTTAAGGTTTTCAATAAAAGCAAACCTCAAATCAGTGGGGTTTGCTTTTTTGTTTTCCAATTACCATTTATATCCCGCCCATTACCAATCCAAAGCTGCACATTACCATTATCCCGTTTTTATTCAAACCGAGTTACCCTAACTTTGGATTATTAATTCACAAAAACAAAACCTGTATAACTTCAAATATAAATCACCCAAACACATAAAAATAAAATATTCAATGGAATATTTTTAACTTGAGATGCTAGCTTACAGAATAGCAAAGGCTTTATTGTAAAATTTACTTTTTTTCCGTAAATTTGTATATGCCCCACACCTATACCATAGCTTTCCGATTTTGTACCTTCCTGCTAACATGGAGTCTCTTATTGTGTTTCCTATTCTTATCTTGTAAAGAAGAATCCGCTGTTGACCAACAACTTTTCCGGCATTGGGATTTAGCATCTGGCAACTTGGCGTCTCTTTCAGATACGGTAAAAACATTTCCATTGGTTTTAAAAATTCCGGTGAAACAACAGCAGGTTGACAGCTTGCTTTCGATAAGCAATCACCTGAAATCTTACGATCCTGAAGCAGCACTTTTTTATGCCGAAAAAGCTTATGAACTGGCAACCTTAAAAAATCTGGATCTACGGCGCGGGATCAGTCTTTATTATATTGCTCTGATGAAAAGACAGTTACAGACTTGGGGTGGCGGGATTGAAGATGCTCTAGTTGATGCGGAAATGAGTCGGATAATTTTTGAACGTCTAGATCGGCAGGACTGGCTTGTCCGCGTTTATGATTTGATGGGGATCATTCATTATCGACAATATGAACCGGATCGTCCTTTAAAATTGGATACCGCGAGAATGTACTTTACCCAAGCACTCTCCACGCTAAAAAAAACAAAGCTAGAACAGAAAGATTCTATGGCCTTACTTGCGGAAATTCTACATGATATTGGAACAACTTATGAAACGCAAGATAGTTTTAGTAATGCAAAAAAATATTATGACCAAAGCCGCAACTATTACCGGAGAGTCAACAATCAACTAGGGCTTGCAAGACTGCGGTTATCAGAAGGAAGTTTATTGTTACACAAACAACCTTTCCACAAAATAGATTCTCTTTATAAATTAAGCCAAGCCTTTGCCCTTAAAAATCACAACCGACAAATGCTTGCTTCTGTTTATCTGAAACAAAATACTTTGTATAGCTTATGGTACAGAAGCACTGGAGATCCGAAACTATTCAACAAGGCTGTTGACGTTATCAGGAAAAGAATGGACATTTCAAAATCCGATCATTATACTTGTTACGAAAAACTTGGCTTCACCTACCAATATAAGGCTGTAGTCTTGTATTTGAATTCGGAGAAATTAAAACAGACAAAACCCGACTCTGCTACTTTTTATCTTGACTTGGCGTATACTTACCTAGACTCCACTTTGCTCTTTTATAAAACCGCTGTTGATGAAGCAAGTGCCAAAGGTGTACTCACATCAATGGATGACCTGACTTACAATATTCTATACAATTGTTTTGATAAGGTAGCGGAAGACAGGGGGAATTGTAATGACATTTTCGAAAAAGATATTTCTGCTTTTATTGTAAAAAGATACAAAGTTGTTGCAGATCATATGACGGTAAACCTAACCCAAGCTAACTTGAGAATAAGGGAAATGGAACGGCTAGAACAAATACGGCTCGGAAAGCGAAAAAGGCAAACATTACTTTTTCTGGCATTGGGGCTATTGCTTTTTACGACACTCGTTTTTCTACTGTTTTTGCAAAGAGCAGAAAAGCGAAAATTACAAGCCAAAATGGAAGCTTTACGAGCACAGATCAATCCCCACTTTATTTCCAACAGTTTAAATGCAATTGATAGCCTCGTAAACATGGGCAGAAATGAAGATGCTTCAAAATACTTGATTTATTTCTCCCGACTGTCCAGGCAGATACTGAATAATTCCAGAAATCCGCAGACCACACTGGCGACAGAAATACAAACCCTAAAACATTTTCTGGCATTAGAACAACTTCGGTTTCAGGATAAACTGTCTTATGAAATTATCGTTGCCCCTGATTTAGAAACGAACCAAATCATGGTTCCGGCCATGATACTACAGCCTTATATTGAAAACGCCATCTGGCATGGAATTAAGCCCAAAACTACTCCGGGGAAAATTAGCATACAAATTAATCGCAGTAAGGAAAATCTTATTTTCATCCTTGAAGATGATGGGATTGGTCGGGAAAAATCCAAAGCATTAAAAACAGGTAAACTTTCTCAACAAAATTCTTACGGCATGAAGATCACAGAAGAGCGGCTTCATGCTAGTAGAAAAACCAAAGGAGCCAAAATTAAAATCATCGACTGTTATGATAAAACAGGAAATGCTACGGGCACAAAAATCATTATTCGAATTCCTATTACAACCACTTAACAACCTCATAAAACATGAACTTATTTAACAATGGTTTTGCACTACTTATCGGTGTAAATGAACAAGCGCAACAACAGCAGGCTCGTCCGCTACCCTATGCTGAAAAAGATGTTATGGCAATCGGAGCAGTACTGAAATCCGAAAGATGCGGATACGACCCCAACAATATTATCACATTACTGAGTAAAGAAGCGAATAAGAACAAGATCGAACAAGAACTTAACAAAATGGTTTCTGGAGAAACATTCCAGCAGAATACGGATGCTACTGTCATCATTTATTTTTCTGGACATGGATATTTTAAAGAAGATGAAAAGAGTTTTTTCCTCGCTCCTTATGATTTCAACATCAACAATCTTGAAGAGACAGCCATCAAGAAAAGTTTTTTTGATGAATTAATTATGAATATAAAAGCAAAAAACCTTTTGCTTATTCTGGACTGCTGCCATGCCGCCGGTTCTGATGTCACCGAGATACAAACTCCCAACTCCTTAAGCATTCCACCTCCTAATTCCGATTTTTTCAGTAAAAAAATCTCAGACCCCAAAGTCAGTACGGGATCTGCTGATGGCTCCAAACCTATTGGTAATACTTATGCCATCCTGTACTCTTCTCGGGGGGACGAACTTTCCTATATTCACAAAGAAAAAGACATGAGTATTTTCACCTATCACCTTGTGGAAGCGCTAAAAGGAGAAGGACAAATATTACCCGATGGAGCCACCATTAATGTTTTGAGTCTCGCATCTTATTTGCAAAACAGTGTTCCCCATACCACACAAATACTATTCCCGAGACAAAGTCAAACTCCGGTTTTTGATTACCGAGGAGCAGGATTTCCCATTGCCCTAATGCGTGGCGGAGAAGGTGTCATTCCCGGATTATTGCGAATCGGTTCGAAGGATTACTTCAACAAGATGGTTGGAAAGGATGGTCGTTTTGCACACCTTAAAGAAAATTTGACTAACGCTAATTCTTCTAAAGATAAAACAATTGGCCTCGGCAATGATACGATACTTACAGCGATAAAAGACCAAACGAATGAGGCAATCATCAGGCCGGAAGGAGAAAGCTTGCAGCGAGATTGGGAAGGTAAAAATTCCGGTATTATCTTACTCGGAAATGAAGGCATGGGCAAAACCATCACCATGCTCCGAATTTGGCAAGATATTATCCAGAAAGAAAAAGACGCTATTATTCCGATATATATTCCTTTAAGTGCGTATAATCAAAGGGAGTCAAAAGAGCAGCAAAAATTCATCAGCAATTATATTGTTAAAAACTATGCGCTTGCAGAAAATATTTCTGATGACGACCCTACAGTATTATTAGAAACATGGATAAAAACAAAAAAAACGGGAGTGCCCAAACCCAAAATCTTACTGCTACTGGATGGCCTAAATGAAATCAGCTCAGATATTACCTCACTGTTAACAGCACTGAATGACCTTTGGGCGAATGATAACATACAAAGCAATATTCAGATTATTGTAAGTGGCCGCTATAAATCCAACCATGCTTTTTCGGATGACTTTAAAGTTTGGGAACTTCAACCCCTCGGGGAAAATGCGATTACCGACTACCTCGTTCATAAAGAAAAAATTGAGAAAAGAACTGTCGCAACATTTCAGGACAATGAAATTATGCCCTTACTCAGAAACCCGATGATGCTGCGACTTTTCTCCGACGTCCAACAAGAAAATGCGATTAATCGTACCGGAGAATTGCTCGATAGTTTTATAGAAAACAAGCTCATCAGGTTTAACCAAGACAAACCAAAAGGGAAGAAGGTTCTTGCACATTTTCAGATGCATTATCTCCTACCTTTCGTTGCATGGGAAATGGAAAAATCAGGTGTATCTGAAATCAAGGGAACGCAACTCGAAGCAATAATCAACGATGCTTTCGCAAAATTTCACCAAGCAGATTTCTTCAAGGGTTCCCATCCCAAACGAGCATATATCAAGGATTACCGTAAACATATCAAGGTACTACAACTGGGAGAATTACCCTTGGTTGAAAAAATTAATCGGTTTGAAGATTTGATCGTAGACCTAAACCATGAACTTTTCCCGATAACACTAGAAGGCAATACTTTACGTTTTTTGCATCAAAGCTTCCTAGAATATTTCGCGGCCAAATATTTGCATAACGAAATTTTCCTCTCCCTCGAAAAAGGCATGCTATCCCCAACTTTAAAAACGCAAAAGCTGTCCCCTCCTATTCGAAGAATGTTAGGAGAAATCACGAAAGAGCACTATAATATTCCCGCATTTATTCCGGCAGGAAAAACGTGGGCACATTATTACAAGAAAACTTGCCTTGGCCATATGTTGGAACTTTGCAGGGGTGTTTTTGATCCGGAAGATGTGGGCTTTGTGGTGTGGAATATTGTCAGTATTTGGAGTGAAGTCCGTGGCGAATTAAGTGGCGCCGATCTTTCCGATCTCCATTTGGGAAACCTCAATTTCAACGGTATCGTATGTTCTTGTTTCGACACAGCGCCTACGACTAAAGTGATTTGGACAAATAGTTTTCTATCTCCCAAACAATGGTTCCCCCAAAATCATGAAGGGGACATTACCAAAATTTTGATCAGCCCAGACGGTAAATATCTTGCCTCTGCGTCAAAAGATCAAACCGTCAAACTCTGGTCAACGGTTAACAACCAATATATCAGAACTCTTACAGGGCATAAAGGCACCGTACAATCCATTAGCTTCAGCCCAGATAGCAAGCGGCTGCTCTCTGGAGGAGCAGATCACAAAATCTTTGAATGGGAAATAGAAACGGGCAGATGTTTATGGGTTTATCGTGGGCACACAGATCAGGTCAACACGGTCAGTTACCATCAGGAAGGAAACAAATTCTTGTCGGCTTCTAAAGACGGCACCGTAAAGGAATGGTCTTCCGAAAAAAAACAATGTATACACAATTTCAAATTTAAAGAAAATACGAATGTAAAATCTGTTCACTACATGGACAACGGGCATTCCTTTCTTGCTGCGGTCATCCCTGCTCGGGGCAATCATTATTATACCGAATGGTCTATCCAGAAAGCAGTAGAAATTACAAAATACAAGCCTGGAGATAAAGAAGCGAAAAAAATTCACGCCATAACCATGCATCCTTTTGCAGAAAAATTTTGTGCTATTGTCTCCGAAAATAGGAATGTTGCCAATTGGAAATTTCAAGAATGGGACATTATCTCACAATTAAAACTATGGGAAATTGATTCTTTCCTAGAGGTTAGTAAGGATCGTAAGGATCAATTCATTGAAGCTATCTACAGCCCCGATGGCCAGCATTTTCTAGTAGCAGGAATTAATCGCAATATATATGAGTGGCCTGTTCAAAAACCCCAAAACCCATATGATTGCATAAAAACACAGGTTTTCCAATGTCCTAGTTCGCAAGCAACCACACTAGCCTATCACCCGACAGAAAAAGCTTTTTTCGCTGGGCATGCTGGGGGAACAATAAAAAAATGGTGTACTTTGAGTGGGCAGGTACTGCACACTTTTCAAGCACAAAAAACGGCGATGCTGGATATCAAATTAGTAAATGGCCTTGACTTTAGCCAAGTACAATGGACAGCTCCCCTAAGTGATGAAGAGTGGGATGCTTTTCTAGCGAATGGTGCGATTTTGAGTAAAGAAATATGATCGGGATTCAGTAGAAAACTATGGTCGTTTATTCCATCTCGCGAGCTTTTCCAAGAAGGCATCTTTTCTCCTTCTCGAAATACTGATTGCTTTCTTATTCGTCATAACAATATACCCACCTTCGTTTCGAATATACTCGTCCATGTGGTTCATATTAATGACATAGGAATGGTGTACGCGACAAAAACCAGAATCGTTGAGCGCATCTTCAAGCCAACCCAAAGTTTTGGTGAGTCGAATGGTTTTGTTATTTTCAAGATGAAGCATGGCAACATTGTCTTCTGCTTTCGCATAAACGACCTCGTTTAATTCTAGGAATTGTATGCCGGTGGCAATGGGGAAACCAAATTTGT
>JAHDGC010000071.1:0-2084 GCA_020627865.1 Saprospiraceae bacterium
TGATCGTCCACCGTAGAAACGCGATGCATCGCGTTTCTACGGTGAAAAAAAACGATCTACCCCACATGCATAATTTTAGAAGCCTGCCCTACCCAATCATCTCTTTTTATCCTTCCTGGGAAGAACTGAATTGCACTGGTTACTTCGGTGATTAATTCATCATCCAGTCGGCTGATTTGTTCAAAAGTATACAAGCCAATGCTGTTGAGTTTTTCCTCAATGAAAGGACCGATCCCTTCAATTTTTTTCAGATCATCTTTCACCTCTTTATCCGCAGGCGGAATTCTAGAACCGATAGCCTCGCGCAATTTCATACGCGCCTGTGCAGCCCTGTCTTCTGTAGACAACATCTCAACCGTTTCGCTTGAAGATGGCGCTTCCGTCTCTGTTTCGTAGGTTTCTACCTTATCCAATTCAGGGTCATTTGAAGTGGAGGGAATCGTATGCGTCCCTGCTTCCGAAGTAGCAGTAGATGCAGTAGGCACCACAAGCGGATTGGTTTCAAGGCTTTCTAGTCGGGATTCCAGTTTTTCAATTCTGGATTGGGATTCGTTGAAAGCTGTTTGCAGAACGGTTAGATCATCATAGAGGTTTTCATCCCGTTCTATTTCGCTATGCAACTGATTTGTTTTGGCTTTCAGGCCAAGAATTTGATTTTTCAGGCCATCAATCTCCTCTTCGTAAACATCCTGTTGTTGCCTCAACGCCAAAATTTCATGGTTGGCATTCTGCAACTCCACATTGGAATTGGCTTTTTCCCGCTCCAACTTTTCGGCAGTTGCTTCCCATTCTGTTACCTGAATACGGAGTTTTACAATTTCGTCTTCCCTTTCTTCCATTTGTTTTTGGAGGGTCGCCAGATTGTTCTCTAAGGTAATAACATCCCGATCCCGTTGGGCCAATTTATTGGTCAAATCTTTTACTTTTCCCGACAAAGACCAACGCCCTATAAGCCAGCCGATAAAAGCTGCTCCGGTAAGGAACAATAAGATCATAAGGCTATCTGTCGTTCCTAAATCTGTAAATAATTGTGTGATGAAGTCCATTTTATTTTTGTATGTTTTATAGTAAGGAAGGAGAAAGTACAAGGGAAAAAGTAAAAAGTGCACACCTTACGTAAGCAACAAATTATAACTTCGACTTGCGGTTTTATTTTTTCCTTCAATTCATAGTGTTATTCCTAAATTTTAATCAATCACAAAGTTAACTCTTCTGTTTTTCTTTCTTGACGCTTTATCATTATTTTTACTAATAGGTTCCTTTCTGCCCCTTGTTTCCGTAAGGATTTCATTTTTCACACCCATATTTTCAAAATACGCCTTTGCAGAGATGGCTCTTTGGAAGCCAAGATCATCATTATACACATCTCCACCAATACTATCCGTGTGGCCAATAATCATCAACGTTTTATCTGGGAATTGCCCCAAATAAATGCCCAAAGAATCGGCATAGCGTTTAAATTCCTCCCCCGGTTCAAAACGAGCAGAATTATACTCGAAATTAGCATCCGAATAGGTCATATCATAAAAACTGTATAATAATTTGCCCGTATCGGTTGTTCTTTCCTCATCATAAATAGCAAACCATAAAGGTTTTGCCAATGTAATCCCTTGTCTAAAATCCAGTGTAATCCGTTCTTCTTCTACGCCTCTTCTCACAATCAAATCACGGACAACAGCCGCTCTTGCTAAGCCAAGGTTTTCATAAATGCCACGCCCTCCCGCCTCATCAGCCGTAAAGATTCCGGTAATATTTAAATTTTGATTGGGATGGTCAATAAGCCACTGGGCAACACGATCTAGGAATAGCTGGTTATTGTCCGAAAGATTGGGCTTGATGCTATTGATCTTAAAGTCAAAATGTTCGTAGTTCTTCAGCAAAACTTCTTCTTCGTACAATAGGTTTAATGTTGTATTTTCCGGCTCATGATTACAATGATTTTTTATCTTACAAACATAGTGATACCTTGCAAAAATCGCCCAGAGGCAGAATAAAAAAATGCCAAAGAAGTTCCTCATAGAAATTAGTTTGAATAAATTTACGTAATATTACGAATATAGCAAAGCAGCAAGGATATTTTCGGT
>JAHDGC010000071.1:2184-10590 GCA_020627865.1 Saprospiraceae bacterium
TTAATCTATGATACACTATGGAATGGGATAAAACAATTGAGGGGTTTAGGTCTTACTTATTACTGGAGCGGTCATTATCTCCGAATTCGATAGAAGCATATCTCTGTGATGTCCAAAAATTAAAAGCTTTTGTGGATATTGAACAACTGGATAAAAAACCCGACGAAATAGAAATCAAGCACCTCGAAGATTTTGTTTTCTGGATCAATCGGTTAGGATTAGGAGCAAGCTCTCAGGCACGCATCATTTCAGGGGTGAAGGCTTTTTATAAATATTTATTGATGACTGATGCCATAATGGATAATCCAGCCGAGATTCTGGAAACCCCTCGCCTCAAGCGGAAGATTCCGGATGTGCTCCATTATGAAGAAATCCGTCAGATTATAGAAGCCATAGACTTAAGTCATCCGCAAGGTACTCGGAATCGTGCGATTATCGAGACGCTGTATGCTTGTGGATTAAGGGTGAGTGAATTGACTAACCTTAGGTTGACAAATGTATTTTTCAAAGCTGGTTTCATCAAAGTGATTGGCAAAAACAACAAGGAGCGGATTGTACCGATTGGCGAAGCAGCCCTTAAGCACATTGATTATTATGTAAAGACCATCAGGCGGCATCAAAAGATTCATAAAGAGAGTTCGGATATTCTTTTCCTGAATAGGCGAGGCAAAAAATTGACCCGCGTGATGATTTTTTTGGTCATAAAAGAGTTGGTACAAATCGCCGGTATTGAGAAAACCGTCAGCCCACATACTTTCCGTCACTCTTTCGCCACGCACCTCATCGAAGGCGGTGCAGACCTGAAAGCCGTTCAGGATATGCTCGGCCATGAATCCATTACGACAACGGAGATTTATACCCATCTGGATAGTGATTTTCTGAGGGAGACAATTATGATGTTTCACCCGAGGAATCAGCGGGAGCAGCGGGATGATGATGAAATTTGAAGGCTTATGAAGCATATATATCCCCGATCAATCCTTTATCCCCAACAAAATACTGACAAAATATTGAAAACCATATCAACCATCTTATTGATAATCAATTTTTTACAACACAAAAATCTATCATAATTATTGGGAAAGTCAAAAATCTGATATAGCAGACCGATAAAAGCACCGTTATCTTTGGTTTAGATAAAAAATATTTTAAAATTCTAAAACCAATAATTATGAGAAGCTTATTAATGATAACTTTCCTTTGTTTATCCTGTATTCCTTTTAATTTATCGGCACAATGTGAAGGTTCAATCGAGTTATCCACCCAAGCAGAAGTGGATGCTTGGGCTAGCTGTACTTTTTTTGACGGCGATATCAACATTAGTGGCAATAATATTACAAACCTGACAGCCCTTACCGGCCTTGAACATGTAAGTGGTTATTTCGCCATTACTTATTGCCCCTTACTAACCGACTTGACAGGATTAGAGGAGCTTAGGTATATTGGGCAGCAATTGGTTATTATCGAAAATGATCTACTATCAGATTTGACAGCCTTAAACAACTTAACCGCCATTAACAGTCTCCAGCTCGATAATTGCAATGCACTCCAAAGTCTATCTGGGCTTGATAATATTGCTAACGAACCCGATTTTGTTTACTTAGGAGGGAATCAAAATTTAATGGATATTACTGCTTTACAAAATATACCTTCAATCGGTATAGTAGAAATTATCTACTCTCATTCGCTAACCAATCTTAATGGCATACAAAATATAACCAGTAGATTGACTTTAGTAGAGACAGGCATAACAAGCCTATCTGCTATTGGGAATATTCCCTCATTAGATTTTTTAGGCCTATTTTACAACGAGCAACTGACGGATGTAAGTACATTACCAGAAAACCTCGTACTACAACAAGCATCAATTATTGGCAACACCATGTTGGAGGATTGCTGCACGCTCATTCCTCTGTTAGAAAACAGCGTCGATTACGATTTGGAAGAAAATGGCTTTGGTTGTAACAGTCTCTCCGAAATTTATAACTATTGTGGTATTCCCACCAATATAGACCTAGAACTTAGCCTTACTACATCACTCACAGAACCGGAGTACAATCCGGGAGAATTGCTTTACTTCAGCCTTACGGTCAAAAACACCGGAACCATAACCGCAGAAAACGTACGCATTGACATTCCCTACACAGAAAATGGTGGCCTCTTTATCTGGACTACCGAGGGGATTTCATTCTTAGGAGAACAAACCCGGTGGGAGATCCCCTCCATTCCTGCCAACGATTCCCTTAGTTTAACCATAGGGTATTTCATGCCAAGCGACAATTCAGATTTCAATCTTTATGCACAAGTCGTTGCGGCCGATCAGGAAGATGTTGACTCTACCCCAGAAAATGGAGATGGTATAAGCCCCAATGAAGATGACGAAACGGTTATCAGTCTCACAGCCGTAATTTATGACGGGCTACCGGATTTGCTTGATGATACCTATTATTATAATCTCCAGATTTATACAGGAAGCGTGTTTCCTTATAATGTATCTGTCTTAAACAACGGAGATGGCCAAAGCACACCATTTACCGGCATGATTTATATCTCGGAAGATCATATACTAGACGGGAACGATTTGGTACTTAGCGAATTTACTATGGACGCAGTAAGTGTTCAACTCTATCAAGATGCCAATCCCAATATTACATTTCCCGAGGATATTTTACCGGGGAACTACCATATTATTACTGTCCTTGACACCGAAAATGTTGTGGAGGAAGCTAATGAAGATAATAATATCCGAGCAATACCAGTAGAAGTAGTGGAATCGACCCCTGAAAACAGCGTTGACATTGAGTTGGATTTATCCTCCAGCAGTACCAATTATTTTATTTACCAAGAAATTACCTATACCTTAACCGTCACCAATAATTCTGACCAAAAGGCAAGGAATGTACATGTTGATTTCACCATTCCTGACGGCGTGGCTTTTGTTGACGGTTATCCTATCCCATATGATGATTTGACAAGTAATATCCGAATTCATACTCTTTTTCCCGAGACAACTAGAACCTATGAGGTTACGGTTTTTACACTCATAGATGATGCCCCACTCACTTGTTTTGCACAGGTTGTTGGTAGCAGACAAATGGATATGGATTCAACACCCGGCAATGCCATTGGACAAACAGCTACAGAAGATGATGAGGCTGTCGTTACCATTATGCCATATAATAATGCAATAGCTGAAGCAGGAAACAGGGGCGAAACTTCGGAGTATGAGCTTGTTGATAAAAACAAAATGCACGCTACAATAACATCTGAACCGCTACTCTATCCTAACCCCGCAGATACTTATACTTTTGTCAGTTGGGAAAGTTCACAACGGGCAGAAGGAGTACTACAAATTACAAATCTGATGGGCAGGGTTGTGCATCAGGAAAAAATAGTTTCTGACAAAGGGAAAAATGAAAAACGAATAGATCTCACTTCTCTCGCCCCTGGTATTTATATGCTTGTCTTCAAGGCTGGAGCAAGGCCTCATACTACACGGCTGGTGTTGAGTCGATAAATTTGTCATCAAGTCACCATACAATCCCCTTGAATAATAAGCGTTATCCAAGGGGATTTGTATTTTACCTAAAATCTTGTTGTAAAATAGTACCGGCACCGTTAAAGCATTGCCCCTTCCATTTTATACAGAAGTTCATTATTTACCAAAATCATCAAAGAGCCTGATAATTTTATTAAATTTGATGTTTTGAATTAGATGTTAGATTTTAGACGCACTTCTATCTGACTATCAGTTTTTATGCAGATTCAATTATCATCATAACATTGTAGTATATACTTACGATTAGAAAAGCAATACATGAATCATAAAAAGCGAAACATTTTTATTTTTTCAATAATTATCCTACTGCTAGCTAACTGTGCACAGACAGGCTCCTTGTCTGGTGGAGAGAAAGATACAACTGCCCCACAGATAGATTCGACAGAAACCACGAGCAACTACCAGACAAATTTTGAGAAACAGGATATTGAAATTACTTTCCAAGATTGGGTGCAGCTCAATGATATTCAGAAGCAATTGATTGTTTCTCCCCCATTGGAATACAAGCCTAAAATCAGTTTGGATAAAAAAACAGTTCGGTTCGAATTTGATAAAAAAGAAGTCTTAAAAGATAGCACGACTTATGTGATTAATTTCGGAAATGCCATCGGGGACATTACCGAAAACAACAAGGTCTCCGAACTTCGTTATGTTTTATCGACCGGAAATTTTATCGACTCTCTGGAGGCCAGAGGAAAGGTCTTGGATATTGATAAAAACGCGGCAGCAGAAGGTGCAACCATCCTGTTATATACGAACCTTGCCGATTCTGTTATCCGAACAGAAAAGCCCTATTATTTTGCCAAAACCGACAAAAGTGGCAACTTTAAAATTGAAAATCTTAAAGCGGATACCTTTAAAGTCGTTGCGTTGTTAGAAGAAAATAACAATTACCTGTATGATAGCGGCGAAGAGAAAATCGGATTTTTGGAGGAACCGATTATCATTACAGATTCTTCTATAAATAAATTTGACCTTATCATTTTTCAGGAAGAAAAGAAGTTGCGGGTAACCGAAAGAAAAACGAAAAACTATGGGAAAGCAAAACTGGTATTCAACACCAAACCGGAAAAGCTTTCTGTTTCCTATGATTCCATCCAACAAGTTTATCATGAGACAGCTCAAGACAGCATCTTGTTTTGGTACGATACCGATGCCGACACCCTTGACTGGAATATTTATCTTGCTCAAGACACGAGCTTTTTGGATACGACAAAAGTAAAGATCAAGCGGGATACGCTTTTTAAGAAAAGGGCAAAACTGCGAGCCGTAAAGTCAAAGGATGAGAAAAATCGCCTGATGCAAAGTGAAGATTTTTTACTGGCGTTTAATCACCCCATTTACAAAATAGATACTGCCAAGATTTCTATTTTAGAAGATACTTTGAAAAACAAAATTACGACGGTTGTTGCAGTGGATTCTTCTAGTCGGAGGAAGATTAGCTTTCGTCCGGCATGGAAAGAAAGTCAGGCTTATGAAATTGTATTGTTACCAGATGCAGTCGAGGATATTTATGGTTTAAAAAATCAGGATACGGTTAGTAGGAAGTTACAAGTATTGGGCGAAAAAGAACTGGCCACCCTCAACCTTACTTTCAGGGGATTAAAACCCGAGTATAATTATTTGATGGATTTGATCACCAATGACAAAGTTATTGAACAGTTTAGTTTTACAGGCGATACTGCTTTTCAGAAAAGCTTTATTTTGTTGCCTGGGAAATATTCGATAAAAACGATTCAGGATAGTAATAAAAATGGCCAGTGGGATACGGGGAATTATGACAACAAAACATTTCCGGAAAAGTTTTTCACTACTGCCATTGCGGAAGAGCTGCTGGCCAATTGGGATCGGGAGCAGGTGATCACCTTGGAGGATGGGAAGCCGGCGGAACAAAAAGGCAATCGGGGAAGGAAGCCAGAAGGCAAGCAGGAGACTGAAAAGGAAAGTGAGCAGGAAAAAGAGAAGCGGAAGAATTGAATTATTGTCTACTCCCACAACAGTCTGAAGCAGGATTCTCAGGATTGGTTGATTTTCAGGATTTCTCACCCAAATTCACTTTGAATCTTTGTAGAAAAAATATAAAAAAGCTTGATGGAATAAAAAAAATTGGCTAATATTGTAATTATATAGTAATTACAATTCAATAAATCATTAATATGGAAATATCAGTAATTCAAATAGGCAATTCAAAAGGCATTCGATTAGCCAAAACAATATTGGAAAAATATGGCATCACTGATACGGTGGAATTAATCCTAAAAGAAGGTTTTTTAATTATAAAACCTGTCAAAAAGGTCAGGGAAGGTTGGGATACCGCTTTTAAAGAAATGGCCTTGAATAAGGATGATGAAATGTTCATGGATGATATTTTTGAGGATGAAAATTTGGAAGAATGGGATTAGATTTAAACCAATACGAAATCGTCATTGTCAATTTAGATCCCACCATAGGGAGTGAAATAAAAAAGACAAGACCCTGTGTAATTATTTCTCCTGATGAAATCAATAAAAACTTGAGGACGATTATCATAGCTCCAATTACATCAAAATCAAAACCATATCCAACAAGAGTAGCCATAAAGATAAAAGGGAAGAAGAATTGGGTTGTGGTAGAACAAATAAGAACAATAGATAGAAGAAGAATATATAAAAAGGTAGGAAAATTAGAAGCAAAAGAAATAATGGCATTGAAAGCTGTGATAAAGGAAACATTAGTGGATTAGTGGATTAGCTGATAAGTGTTAAACCTTAAACAAAACATGATTCTAAAAGCAGAAAATCTCGAAAAAATATACGGCAGCCGGAAGGTCGTCAAGGGCGTTTCCCTCAATGTGAAGCAGGGGGAAATTGTCGGATTGCTGGGGCCGAACGGTGCCGGGAAAACCACCACCTTTTATATGGTCGTTGGTTTTATCAAACCCAATGGCGGGCAGGTTTTTCTTAACGATGAAGACATCACTAGTTTGCCGATGTATAAACGGGCTCGAAAAGGGATTGGTTACTTGCCACAGGAACCTTCCGTTTTCCGTAAAATGAGCATCGAAGATAATATTGCAGCCGTACTGGAAATGACGGATCTTTCTAAAGCAGAGCAAAAAGATAGGCTAGAAACCCTCATCGAGGAGTTTAGCCTTGGCCACGTACGGAAGGGAAATGGGGATACGCTTTCTGGTGGGGAACGGCGACGGACGGAGATTGCTCGCGCTTTGGCGACCAGCCCAAACTTTATCCTGTTGGATGAACCTTTTGCCGGGATTGATCCGATTGCCGTTGAGGATATTCAGCAGATTGTTTCCAAGTTGAAAACGAAGAATATTGGGATCTTGATTACCGATCATAATGTGCAGGAAACGCTTTCTATTACGGATAGGGCTTACTTGATGTTTGAGGGGAATATTTTGAAAGCGGGAACTGCCGAGGAGTTGGCTGCGGATGAAATGGTACGGAAGGTTTATCTGGGGAAAAATTTTGAATTGCGTAAAAAAGTTATTGATGCCGATGAATGAGCATTTAAAAAATAAATTTTCGACTTGCTTTACAAGAGACACGGAGGGTCCACCTCCAGTCGTTTTGGTGCCGGTGCTATGCACCTCAAACTACGATTATGCTTTTTCCTACAAATGGATCCGCTCCTATGGAGCTAACAAGTTTCATCTAGTTCATAAACTAATCCTAAGGTTCAGAGAACCGACACCGTTTGTAGTCATGAAAGGTGAAGAAATTAGTGAGGTGCGTAGTACCGGCACCGTTAAAACCTCTCGTGCGATAATTTGCTATCGGAGATGCTCCCCTTCATTTATTATTTCAATTTTTATTGCCAGTATTTTAATGTTATCCTCCTGCGGAGAGGATCAATACCAAATTGACAGAAAGCTGGATATTGCATTGGATACGATGTTTCTTGCGGAGTCCAAAATTTTAAAACCTGAGCTGGATAGTATTTGTAAAACAAGATATGAGACGGATTTGCCCCGCATGGTAGATTCTATTGTGGCGATGCGTAAAAAGCAAATTGCAGCACAGATTGAACGATTAAAAAAACAACCTGAATGAAGCGTATTTTATTTCCGCTGGCTTTATGTGCCTTGCTCGTGTTGAACATGGGCTTTCAAAAAAAAGAAAAGAAAACCGAATTGAGTTTTCAACAAAGATTGGACATGGAATTGGCCAAAAAAGTACAAAAATTAAAACAAGATAAATACAAAGAGTGCCAAATTCAATTGTTAGAAAGAGCCAATCAAATTGCAGATTCTACCTTGCTCGCAGAGGCTCGTGCATTAAAAACCGTTCCTGTGGATAAGCCGCCCAAACCGGAAAAGCCGGAGCAGCCGGAATTGATGGCCGTACAGGATAGCACGGAGGTGGCACCTTTTTTTGATGAGGGGCAGTAGTTTGACCATTGTGAGCAAGAAACCTCTGCCATTACTCATATCACATAACCGTTTTGATATAACTATTTTTATTTGTAAATTGTAAGCATTAACCACCAATAAAAATATATGATGAGCGCAAATATTATCTTGAAGGAAAACCCAAAAATTGAATTCCAGTTGCTGGACAATGGATTTCAATTAATTGATGAACAAACCGCAAAAAATTCCGGCTTTTACGCTTATACTGATTTACAATCCATTGAATTAAATAAAATTTGGTTTCCTAGACTCGCCAAATGGTTAAGAATGGTTACATGGATATTTAACGGCGTTCCATTTTTTCCAGATGCAGCATCCTATAAAAAGGCCAATGTCATTATTCATTTTAAAGAAACGAAGCTGGGTCTGTGGTTGACGGATGCTTATATGATTGGTAAAGCCAAAATGCTAAAGGAGTTATTAGATCAAAAAACTA
>JAHDGC010000071.1:10690-15265 GCA_020627865.1 Saprospiraceae bacterium
ACTTCACAAACCACTTCTTCAAAAACGGATAAGCAAAAACAGATAACAATATAATCGCGCCACCCATATAAAATCCAGCAGTTAACTCTTTATTCTCATTTAAGATAACCACAGCGAGAATGATCCCATAAATCGGTTCCAGATTTACGGTAAGGTTTGAGGCGAAAGCACTCAGGTAGCGCAATGCCCTGAGGGACAACACGTAGGCCAGCGTCGTACAGAGCAAGGCCAGCACCAACAGGTATAGCCAATCATTTCCTTGTGGTAAAAAATTACTCTCTGGGGAGAAATGAAAGAAAACGGGCAATACAAGCCCAATGAAAAGACAAGCAGAACTCAGCTCCAGAAAAGTGATACTCATTGGTTCTGCTTTATCGACTAGTTTTTTATTGAAAATAATAAATATGGAAGCCAATAAGGCAGAAAGCAAACCCGACCAGATGCCCATCTGCATGGAAAGCTCCGTGTAGTTGACAACGAGCGCCATGCCTGGAATGACCGTCAATCCTAGCATCACCTCAAACCACTTGAAGGGTTCTTTTAGCATCAGGGGTTCTAGAATGGACGTGAAGAAAGAAACCGTTGCCATACAAACCAAGCAGATGGAAACATTGGATAATTTTACAGAACCGAAAAAGGTAATCCAGTGCAAACCGATGAGGATGCCGATGCCCATGTATTGCAGCGCCAGTTTTCGGGGAATGCTTTTGAGTTTCCGACCGAAGTTGATGAAAAAAAGGAGGCTGATGCTGGTGATGAAAACCCGCCACCAAACAAGCACCACTGCGGAGAGGGAAATGAGTTCGCCCAGAATGGCGGTGAGGCCGAACAGTAGGACGGCAATATGAAGTTCGAGGTATGCTCTTTTTTCGTTATCCACAGTTTTGGATTTAGCTGGGCGATCACTAGTATAGTGATTCATATAGTTAAAGGAAAATTCTCCTGCTAACTCCCCCTCCTGCCCCCTCTTTTCTGAGGGGGATGATCCCTTGTTCTTAAAGTAAATTTTTGCCTTTATTTGAACTTTTGCCTTCCCCTTATGGATGCCAAATCATCAAAGGACAATACTCTCACCAAGGACTCGTAAACTCCCTCCTCAGTAAAGAGGAGGGCTGGGGAGGAGTTAGTTGCATTTTTGTCGTACACTTTATTTATTTGCACTAACAATAAACCGCCCCGTCAACCTTTCCTGTTCTGACAACAATATTTCTACAAAATAAATACCCTCTGACAAGGCTCCTACATTCAATACAAACTGGTTATTTTTTTGCACAATAGGCAACCCTAGATTTCTGCCCAAGACATCGAAAATCCGGATCTGATACTCGCCTTGGATTTCCTTACCCAACAACACCGTTACCATTTCATTAGCAGGATTTGGAAAAAGGAGCAAGCTTGGTTCTGCCGTTACATCTTCCACAGCCACTTCTATCACAGTGATCACCTCACAAAACAAATCACTGCCTGCCGAATTGGTTGCTGTCAGACAAACAAAATACTCGGCAAAATTATCATAAACATAGGTGGGGTTTTGCTCTTCACTGGTGTTCCCATCTCCAAAACTCCACACCCATTCTGTTGGCATATTCGTAGAATTATCCTCAAAAGAAACCTCATAACCGATTATTGTATAGGTAAAATTACTCACTGGGATGTTGACAATAGTAATGGCTTGACAGATGGTATCCACGCCAAAATTATTCGTTGCAATCAAACAAACCTCATAATCTCCAGCATCCTCATAAATATGCATTGGATCTTGTTCGGTACTGGTATTCCCATCCCCAAAATCCCATAGCCAGCTCTCTACCCCATTGGTCGTTAAATCCATAAAGTTAACTTCCAGCACATTTATATCATATCCAAAATCCGGCATCGGCAACAAGGATGGCAATTCCGAAACCATCACGTTTTCTGTAGTATTGGTGATTATAGGTGGATTAAAATCAAAATAAATGCCCGCCGTATTTTCGATCAAACTGGCTTCTTCAATACCGGCCTTTGCTTTGATCCTAAAATTAACGTAACCATGACTGGCCATTTCATTCGTAGTGCTATCCGGAAGCAGAATGTTTCTGAAATCAAAATAAACCCTTCCATCATTTTCCAAGGTTACCTCGTAAGGATGGCTCGCCGTTCCTGGAGTAAAGGTTTCCAAATCCAAATCAGGAGACAATTGGTCTATAAGCTGCACATTAAAAGCGGTATCGGTTCCCGTATTTTGAAACCGGATGGTATACTCTAGGAACTCATCAAAAAGGGTAAAGTCTTGCTGATAATCGCCCTCACTCCTGCGCGGATACACCAGTTTGTCGTTGGGATCATAAGCACAGTTGATTACCGATTCGTAAAAATATTCTTCTGCTAGCCAAAATCCCCCCGTATCACTAGGCACATAAACGGCAGCAGTCATCGCTATCGTTTCTCCTAGAAAATCGACACCTGCGATTTCCAGATTCAAGGAAACTTGATCATTCGCTCCTGCAATTAAATTGTTATATTCCCAAACCAAAGTATCCTCCATAACCAAATCCGGCATGGGTTCCGCATCCACAAAGGTCACCAGATCACTCAATACCAAATGGTAAAAGCCAGAAGTTTCCACACAGGCATCGTTGGTGACATTGAGCCAGAAAGGAACCGTGAAACCACAGCGGGTTGGGCCAGAAGTCAGATTCAGATGCATCTTTTCCTCGACACCAATTAAGTTTACTCCAAAATCCAAATCAGTAACCAGCTGCTCTCCCGTAGGGACAAGCTCGTAGGTTAGCGGCGTGCTGGTCTGCTCCCAGCATTCACCCAGATCAAGACTAACGGTATAAGAGGCATCATCCGTGATATAAAAAGTGTATCGACCATCATTATCCGTGAATGTTGCGATTGGGGAAGGTTCCACATTGACCTTTACGCCATTGACCGGCATTTCATTCGCATCAAAAATGCCATTCTCATTTTCATCCAAATAGAGTTGCCCTGTAACACTAGGATCATTGGCCAGATTGGAGAGGCAAGCAATTCGGGTGACACCATTTGATTCAGAAGCACTATAAATCAGGTCTAAATCACCATCTTTATCGACATCATCCGAATAGATAAAATTAGGGTAGAAAATTTCATTCGGCAAGGAAGTATCATTGTAATTAATCCCATCATCACTGCGGAAATAGTAAGCCCTCGTTCTGGATTCCGTTGCGACCAAAATATCCAGCCTTCCATCTCGATCCAGATCACCCGTGCTGATGGTCACTTCCTTCGGCGAATTGCTACCGGAGCTATTAAAACCAGGAGACAAGGGTGCATAAAAACTACCGTCCCCCGCATTGAGATAAATCTCTAACTTGAAAAGAGAACCCGTTGTGGCGGTAATAAAATCCAGATGGCCATCGTAGTTGATATCCACGACATGAATATCGCCAACAGAGCCGATCATTGATGAGTTCGGCAGTACCGAAAGTGCCGCCTCCTAGATTTGGGATCAGGGAGATGGCTTCGTTCTCAACCGAACCGATGAGGATATCGTTGTCTCCATCTTGATCAAAATCACCATAAGCCAATTCATTCGCAGCATTACCCAAGTCAGGAATCCCACCAAATCCAAATGTTTGATCCCCATTATTTATCCACCAGACGGTCGTTAAATCTCCGAAAGGAACCGAGTAGGAATACAACAAATCCTCTAAACCATCCTCATTCAAATCGACACTGATCAATTCCGTAGGCAGGTCAAAATCATCAATAATGACTTGTGCCGGAGCGAAATTTCCTATACCATCATTCTCATAAAACCGCAACTCTGAATCTGTACTCGGAGAAGAGTTGAAAAAATAAGCTATAATATCATTGTCACCATCCAGATCAAAATCCGCTACGGCAAAAAATTCATTGGCTAAGCTTGTAATAAAATGGGTTTCGCCATAGGCACCATTTTGGTCATTTTCTATCCAAGACAATTGATTCACCTCATCAGAAATAAACACGATGTCCTTTATCCGGTCGCCGTTCATATCCGCCAGTTCCATTTTGCCGACAGAATGCACGTATTTTGTTAAAGACTTTACAGTAAACCATCCGCCGTTCTCTTGCTTTAGCCAGTTCATGCCATTGGCACCCTTCGTGGCAATATCCAGCAAGCCGTCACCATTATAATCTCCGGCATACACAAAGCCATCCGTATTCAATACGCCCGTACCTATTTCCCGTGCAACAGCAACGGTATCCGCAAAGCCACCGCTACCATCATTGACCAACAATTCGACACCACGCCCTTCTGATCGGATAATAATATCATTATCGTCATCATTGTCCATATCCGCCGGATAAGCATCTAGGAATACACCCCAATTGGCAATCAAAATAGCATCACCAAAAGTGAAGTTACCCGTATTTTCATACCTATTTACTTTTCCATTATTGCGATTAGCCACAACAACATCCGGCATATCGTCTCCATTCAAATCTGCAATATAAACAGATTCTGGCCCGTTTGTCGCTGTTGAGTTATCCAGAAATTGTTCTCCACCAAAAACTGCTCCGCCCTGATTTTCAAACAGCAACACTTCATCACCTACCAAGCTT
>JAHDGC010000072.1 GCA_020627865.1 Saprospiraceae bacterium
GTATGGGAGCAAAAAAAGCGGTCAAGATGGGTAGCTTATTTTTTGCCGGTTCCCTTCATATATCAGACGGGTAATTCTATTGGCTCTGATGGTTTGGTAGAAACGGGAACAACTGTTTCTTATCTTTCTAACTGCATCCAGTTGGATCCTCGTTTTGAAGTGAAAGGTGGTGCTGAATTTGGGGGGGATATTGATCCTTGCGCGGTTTCAGTTACATCAGAATCTCCCGAGTAGATGGATAATGAGTGATGGTTGATGCTATCAACCATCATTTTTTTATATATTTGAGGTAATTTTACCTCGTTCAAAATCGACTCAAATCATGAAACAACTTTTAAACAAATTCTTACAAAAACCTACGATCACTTTCTTCTTTATTTTATTATCCATCAACCTGAGCTATGCACAACCACCAAACGATGAATGCTTTACCGCCACTCCATTATTCCTTGACAATGCTACATGCCAAGCATCAGTCAATGGTACCAATCTAAATGCTACTGATTCCGGAGTTCCGCATAGCTGCTTTAACGGTACTGACTTCGGAGGCTATCAGGGTGGAGATGTTTGGTTTAGCTTTGTAGCGCCTCCAAGTGGGACAACAACGATCCAAACTAGCGATGACGGCACGGGACTCTTCGATACCGTTATTGAAATCTTTGATGCTTGCAATGGATCGCCTGTTGGTTGTAGCGATGACTTTGCTGGTGCAGGCGGTTTCTCTCAAGCGATTCTTACAGGCCTAATACCGGGCAACACCTACTATGTCGCCGTTTGGGAATATCTAAATGACGATGTAGGTTCCTTTAATATTTGCGCTTGGAACACGAATGATGAATGCTCCGGTGCCATTCCGCTTCCGGTTGGGTCAGGCTCTTGTACCAGTTTGGTCAATGGTACCAATGCAAATGCGACGGATTCCGGTGTGCCACATACTTGCTTCAATGGTGTTGACAACGGAGGATATTTAGGAGGAGATGTCTGGTTTAGTTTTATCGCTCCTTCAAGCGGAATAACGACCATTGAAACCAGCGATGATGGCTCGGGCCCTTTTGATTCTGTCATCGAAATTTTTGATGCTTGTAATGGCTCTCGTCTTGCTTGCAACGATGACTTTGCTGGCCCAGAGGGTTTTTCCCGCATTACGCTAACAGACTTAATACCGGGCAACACCTATTATGTAGCGGTTTGGGAATATTTAAATCAAAACATCGGTTCCTTTAATATTTGTGCTTATGATCCTATACTTACTCCTGACGAGTGTGCAGGCGCTATTCAACTACCTGTTGGAAATGACATTTGTACAAATCCTGTTACCACAAGTAATGCTGGCGCAAGCTCTTCAGGAATCCCCCATAGTTGCCCGGGCTTTCCAATAGGTGGCGGCGGTGATATCTGGTTTAGTGTTGTTGCCCCTGCCAGTGGACAACTGATTATCCAAACCAGTGATAGTGGTGCCGGAAGATTTGATACCGTAATTGAAGTTTATGATGCCTGCAATGGAACTACCGTTGCTTGTAATGATGATTTTGATGGTTACGAAGGATTCTCCGAAGTTACTCTTGCTGGGTTAATTCCCGGAGCAACTTATTATATTGCCGCATGGGAGTATGATAGTAACCAAACCATAACTTTTGACATTTGCGCATGGGATCCGAACCCGATTTGCACCACTCCTCCCGAACCTTTTTTGACTATTAACGACAATATTTGCCCCTCAACAATAGGAACAATTTCCGCGACAGGAGGAACCGGAACTTTAATCTACTATACCGGAGCAAATGCAGTAGAAGCCGCTAACAATGCAAGCAATGACATCGGAGGATCAACAATCCCCCCAACTTATCTTCCTGCCCCGGACATCATCTATGTTTGTGTCGTAGAAGAAGATCCAACAGGGGCATGCAGGAGTAATCCCGTTTGTGGACAGACCGCTCCTATAGACTGTTGTATCCCTCCAGCAGATCCGACATTGACAATTTCCAACAATGTTTGCCCAGCAACAACAGGTAGCATTACAACCACAGGTGGTTCCGGCACTTTATATTATTATACAGGTGCAAACGTGAATGAAGCCACGAACAATGCCAACAATGATATTAACGGAAGCATTACCGCTCCAACTTATGAAGCCTTCCCAACTATTGTTTATCTTTGCGTAGTAGAAGATGATGGCACAGGATGTAGAAGTAACCCCGTCTGCGGACAAACGATGCCCATTGATTGTTGTGCATCCCAAGCAGACCCTATCCTTAGCATTATAGATAACAATTGTCCTACAACAATCGGCTCTATTGAAGCGACAGGCAACAATGGCACAGTATACTATTATACCGGAACAGATGCGGCAGCAGCCAACAACAATGCCATAAACGACATAGGAGGCAGCTTAACCGCTCCTGCATATGAGATATTCCCCAACATTGTATATGTTTGTGTTATCGAAGAAGATGCATTAGGATGTAGAACGGCTCCGGTTTGTGAGCAAACAAGCCCGGCTGATTGTTGCATCTACCCGCCTGATCCTGTTTTAAGTATCATAAATAACAATTGTCCTACAGAAACGGGCACCATCTCCGCCACAGGAGGTTCTGGTACTTTATATTATTACACCGGAGCAGATGCTGCCGAAGCTGCTGACAATGCTAGTAATGATATCGGCAGCAATACAAGTCCTCCTGCCTATGAAGCCTTCCCTACCATCGTTTATGTTTGCGTTGTGGAAGATGATGGCACGGGTTGCAGAACCGAACCTGTTTGTGGACAAACTATCCCGACAGAATGTTGCGGCGCACCGATCCCAGTTTTAAACATTACGAATAATGTTTGCCCAGAGGAAACCGGCAACATTTCGGCCTCTGGTTCTGGCGGTGCCCTAACCTACTACATTGGTTTAGATGCTGCAACTGCACTGGACAATGCCATCAACGACATTGAAGGAAGCATTTTCTCCCCTACATATCCACCCTTTCCTGCGGTCATGCATGTTTGTGTGGTATCAGAAAGTGCTGGATGCAGGAGTGCTCCCGTTTGTGGGCAGACCATGCCAGCCAACTGCAACTGTACGCCTCCTGCTGATCCAGTATTAGAGATTGAAAACAATACCTGTCCGGAACCATTGGGCACGATCAGTGCCATAAACACAACAGGTACCATTTATTATTACACCGGAGTAGATGGCCTTGAGGCATTCAATAATGCGAATAACAATCAGAATGGCAGCACGACCCCTCCAAACTACGAAGCGTTTCCAACAGCAGTATACATTTGTATTGTTGAGGAAGATGGTGCAGGATGCAGAAGTAATGTTGTGTGCAATCAAACCAATCCTGTAGAGTGCGAAGTATGCGATGTTCCAGACCCAAGCTTAGATATTACAGACAATGTTTGTCCTGCGGAAGCCGGAAGCATTTCGGCTACAGGTGCTGGTGGTTTTGTGTATTACTATCCAGCCCCTACGGCAGAAGAAGCTTATGACAATGCCATTAATAATATCAGTCCTAATTTCTTCCCACCAACTTATCCTGCATT
Organism: Saprospiraceae bacterium; assembly: GCA_020627865.1. Taxonomy (GTDB): domain Bacteria; phylum Bacteroidota; class Bacteroidia; order Chitinophagales; family Saprospiraceae; genus JAHDGC01. The sequence continues at coordinate 3,532 of JAHDGC010000072.1, forward strand.
CCCCGAAATGCTCCACATTTGTATCGTTGAACAAGGTTCTGGTGGTTGTCGATCAAACCCTGTTTGTAGCGTAACCATGCCAGATTGTTGTGCAAAACCTGCCGATCCCGTCCTCACCATTACGGATAATGTTTGTCCAACAGTAGCGGGCACCATCGAGGCAACCGGAGGTTCGGGAACACTGTACTATTACATCGGCACAAGTGCGCAAGAAGCTAGCGATAATGCAAGCTTAGATATTGGCGGCAGTATAACGCCTCCTGCTTATCCACCATTCCCCGACACGCTTTATGTTTGTGTTCTTGAAGATGATGGTACAGGATGTAGAAGCAACCCTGTATGTGGGCAAACTGCCCCACAAGATTGTTGTGTTCCTCCTGCCGAACCTTTGTTAAACATCACGGATAATATTTGCCCAGAAGAAACGGGGACAATCGAAGCAACAGGAGGAATGGGTACGCTTTACTATTATACCGGAACAAGCGCGCAGGAAGCCTTTGAAAATACAACGCTTGATATTGGTGGTAGTATGACTCCCCCGGCCTACCCTGCTTCCTCCGACACCCTTTATATTTGTGTCGTTGAAGATGATGATACCGGCTCGGGATGTCGGAGTAATCCTGTATGTGGACAAACTTCTCCAACAGCATGTGCACCTATTTGCCCAGATGATTACGCCGACGGAACCCTGGCCAATTCGAAGCCTGCACTAAGTGGCAACCTTGATGCAGAAACTGATTATGAGGCAGCAGGCACGATCAAGTCTACCCAAATCATCGGCAGCAATACCGCAACGATTGTGGATTATGATTCTGCCATCGAAATCTGTCTTGATCCCGGCTTCGAAGTGGTTATTGGAACTATTTTCTCTGCGTTTATTGATGGTTGTAATGGTGGCTTAGGTGGGGAAATTGAACCGCCTGCGATTACCAATCCAGAAGTGGAAGTTGAACAAAGGGCAGAAGAGGATAAAAACAAACAAGAGGATTAGGATATAAATTCTTTTACAGCGATTCAGAATAATAACAAAATAATGCTTACTTTTAGCAGACAGGCGATTTGTATGAAATTGTCTGTCTGTTTTATTTTGAGGTTTATAAAAACGCCATTCATACCGCGTGTTTTCTATCATGAAAAAGCCATCTATAAAAAAAGAAACACCAACTGAGCAAAAATGGTACCCTTTCTTTCCATTTTTAATCTTTACCATAGCTTGTTTGCAATATGTCAACACATGCTCAAACGATTATGCTTGGGATGATGCGCTTGTCATTCGGGATAATGCTGCTACGCAAAAAGGGCTAGCAGGCATAAAGGATATTTGGACAAAACCCGTATACATTCCACAACGGAATATTTATCGCCCTATACCACAAACGACTTTTGCACTAGGGCAGCATTTTTTTGGCGACCAGCCCAGCATTGGCCATGCCGTCAACGTCTTACTATACGGAATTTGTTGTATGTTACTTTTCATTACGCTACAACGTTTATTACCCGATTATCATATTGCGTTCGCCTTATTAGCATCCCTCTTATTTGTCGTTCATCCTGTGCATACCGAAGTCGTAGCCAACATTAAAAGTCGAGACGAAATTCTGGCCTTGATATTTAGTTTATGTAGCCTTTTTTACTTTATAAAATATTTGAACCAAAGACAGCTTCTAAGCATTATTGCTGTTGCCATTTTTTTCATATTGGCTTTATTATCCAAACTCAATGCCATTACCATCTTGGCCATATACCCACTCGTTTATGTATTCCGACAACAAAATATAGCACAGCAAAAAAATCAAATAGGACAATATGCATTCCAGTTCCAATTACTGGAAAAAAATGCTTTTCCATCTTATTTTAGTCTTGTCCCAGCGATTTGGCAACCTGTTGGATTGATTATCTTTCTAGTATTATCTGTGATAGCAGTTGTTTTCAACCTGAACTCCATAGCAGCATTATGCATCTTATATTGGAGTTTTTTATTGTGGCAAAAACAAGATAACCTTACAATCTCAAATTGGACTATTGCTGCTATCTTACTAGCTTTTGTGGGTATATTTTTCAGTTTAAATTATAGTATCTTTACCGGCATGTTGATATGTATCTACCCATTAATTCATCATAAAAAATGGCATATCCAGCAGTTGATACCTTTTGGCATATTAGCTATTTCTCTCCCGATTATAGAAAAGCCTTTTATCTCAGCAGCCCCCATACTACTCATACTACTATTTGCTTATGCGCTACATAAAGGTAAGCAACAATGGACAAGAACCGGCTTTTTATTGTTGGCTATATTTCCATTTCTGGCAATGGGATATATTAAAATAGGCCTCTTCATGCTTTTTTTGAGTGGTCTTGCCCATTTTTATAACAAATTAAATACAAAAAAGACAATCACTTTCCTTGCGGCTCTTTTGTGCATCATCGCTTTTTTAGAATTATTTATTACCAATACGAATAGCAACAATATTTCCCATCAAATCCATCAAAAACTGTTTCCTCCCAAGGCAATTCCAGATATGTATTCAGAAAAGAAAGACATAAAAATCATAAAGGACAATGAGCTTGACTTAACCGCTATTAACAATTCTCTGGTCAATATTTCCTCTATAGAAGAAAAATATACGACCATTGCTGGTATCCAACTTCGCTATCTGGGCAAGTTAATTTTCCCATATGCGTTGGTGCATAGCTATGGTGCGAATGCTATCCCGATGCTTTCTTGGAAACACTGGATGCCTTGGCTGTCCTTGTTGATTCATTTTGGCTTATTGGTATTCGCTGCATTTCGGATATTCCGAGGCGACCCGATTGCTTTTGGTATCCTTTTTTATTTTATCACCATTTCCATTTATAGTCATTTTGTCAGATTAGGCCCGGATACTATGGCAGAGCGGTTTCTATTTTTTCCCTCCGTTGGATTTGTCATAGCTATTACATTTTTTCTAGTAGGATTGTGCAAGGCAAATGTCTCTAAAAAACCATTTTCTACAACAAGGAACATTTTATTTTTCGGCTTATTTTTTCTGATTTGCACAGGATTTTTTATCCGATCTTTTATCCGCAATATGGATTGGAAAGACAATCGAACACTGGCAAGCAACACGCTAAAGTTTGCCCCCAACAATGCCTTGATTCATGCCAATTATGCTTCGGAATGGATGCATGTTTTTGAACAAAATCCGACTGACCCCAAGTTGGCTCATATTCCCCAAGATGCCACAGCAGCCTATGAGAAAGCCATTGCTATTTACCCCAATTATTTCAATGCAATTCTTGATTTGGGGAATGTTTATCTAAAGTGGGGTAAAACCAAACTTGCTCAGCAAACCTTTCAAAAAGGGATAAAGGTAAACCCTAAGAATCCATTACCCGATTATTACCTCGGTCTTTTGGCTTTTAGCGAAACAAATTACAACAATGGTATTACACAACTCGAAACTTGCCAAAAAAAGTATGCCGCGATGGGCAAAGAAAACTTTATAACCGATGAAATCTATCAGCAATCTTTCATGTTCCTCGCACGGTGTCATTTTAAAGCAGGGAACTTGCCCCAAGCAGATGCCGTATTACAAAAAGCAACAGCAGAGCTTCCAACACAAAGTATGTTTTTGGTTTTATTGGGTAAAATGTATGCGGAACAGGGAGACTTGCCTAATGCGATAAAGCATTTGGAAGCAGCATTGCACATTGCACCTTCCGATCAAAGTATTAGGAGCTTGTTGTATGATTATCATAGTCTGCTCGGGAATACAGAAAAGGCACAAGAGTATGGTAGGCCGCAGTAGTAAATGTCTGAAGCTGAATTTTTAGAATTAATTAATTTGCAAGATTTTTATCGGCCAATTTTCAATTGACCTCCACAAACCTAATTCTAAATCACTTCACAATAACCACATCCCCTTTCTTAAAAATACTTTTCCGTTCATAGCAAACCACAAAATCTGCTTTCATCCAATACACGTAAACACCGGGTTGTAAATCTTCTTCTTTGAAGCTGCCATCCCAACCGACAGTGACATCATAGGTTTCAAAAAGGACAGCGCCCCAGCGATTGTAAAGATGCATTTCAAAACTCAAAAGTTCTACATCATCGGCAGGGGCACAAAGAAACAAATCATTCACCCCATCATTGTTTGGAGAAAAAACATTGGGGACATAGATAAATTCCTCACGGCCATCTGTAGCTGGTTTCACCACGATTTCTTCTACCAAAGTTTCACAAACATTGGAAATCGTAACGGGATAGATGCCGGGTGCCGCTACGATATTACTTGTGCCTTGCCCACCATCCGGCCAAAGAAAAGTTGGCGTCGTTTCTGCACCACCCGTCAAGGCTACCGTAACTCTTGTATTTTCTTCTTCGCAACCGATAACGGCTTCCTCCCAAGAGGCAACCAAACGGGGAACAGCAGGCACGGAAATTGCTTGTTGGAAAATGCAATTATCATCCTGCACGAAAACAGTATACTCTCCAGGCGCTAAATTCATAAAGGCATTTTCTGCTACATAATTTGTACCATCCAAACTATACGTGAACGGGGCAAGACCTCCGGAAATATTTTCAATAAAAATACTGCCGTCATCATACTGCCAACAAGTCGCTTCTGTTTCCAAATCAAAAGCAAAGGGTGGATAGGCACTCACGATCAGTTGCACCATAGAATCGCATCCTTCTTGATCGGTTAGGACAATAGTGGTATCTGTTCCTATTGGATAATCATTGCCTTCATAGAAATAAAATTCATCTGGACAAACGGAAACGGGATTTACAGACAATGGTGCCGTTGCAATATTCACCTGAACAGTCAACAAGGAATCACAATTTTGAGCGTTGGTTAATACAAATTCAGCTGACTCCCCTGCCGGAATAGTTGTGCCCATAAAGGTATAACTATCACCATCACAAATCGTAAATTCCAAAAAGGATTCGGTATTTTCTAAGGCTTCAACGATAATCGTAACAATAGAATCACATCCATCCACTGAAAGGTAAGTAAAAATTTGTTCCGTTCCGGCCGCAATCATATTACCATTGTAATCATAAAATTCACCTTCACAAACAGCGGCAAATTCTGTAAGGTTATAAATATCCAAGGCTTCCACAGATATAGTGACCAACGAATCACACCCCGCTATACTTTGCAAAGTAAAAGATTCGGAAGTCCCTGTCGGAATGAAAGTACCATTATAATCGTAAGCCTCTCCTTCACAAGCCTTCACCAACATTGTCGTATCATAAACAAAAAGTTCTTCTACCATAATCGTTCGCAAGGCATTGCAACCATTGGAATCAATATAACTTAATGCCAAACTTTCTCCTGCCAGTATTTCATTGTTTTCATACATAAAAAATTCACCAGCACAAGCAGTTTCAAAAATTTGTTCTCCTGCAACTTGGAAGCTATCTACGGTCAGTAAAATTAAAGAATCACAACCTTCTACAGATAATAAGCTTATCGTCTCGGAAGTACCAACTGGATATAAATTTCCTCCATACAAAGCTTCCTCTCCCGGACAAACGACAAAGGCTTCCGTACTTTCTAACACCGGACACACTTGATGACAAAGCCATAAGATTTCTTCCTCGTCATCACAACCTTCTAGCACAACGGATTGAATCGGGGTATAGGCTTCCACATAGGCTGGCAAGGAATTTTGCAAGAGTTCCAAAGTATAATTCGTGGAAGGAATATTACTAAAATCATAATTACCGTAGGCATCAGAAGCCTGCATTTCTTCAAAGCCCGCCCCACTATTCAACAATATAGACACATTCTGCATCAACGTATCATTTGGATCAATAAAGCCATTGTCATTGACATCAAACCAAACTTGGCCAGCAACGACACCTAATGCTTCATATAATTCTACCGTAAGGGTTTCAGAAGTCGCGGAACAACCATTTTCATCTGTCAAAACCGCATGATAATCCCCGGAAAGTTCCATGACAAAATCCGGTTGATTGCCCTCCGGAGCAGGTACCGGACTGTCATTAAAATACCATTGCCAAGAAACGATGTCTGGAATTTCTGGAATGCAAATCGTATCCGGATTACAACGCGTATGACAGCCGCCCGGAATCTTAACTGTTTCTGGCCCTTTAAAAATTTCTATGGGATCACTTTCTCTTCTACAACCATTTGGCGTCACGGCAATCACGGTGTATTCTCCCGGCACATTAGTGCTAATGGATTCCCCTAAAGCGCCATTGCTCCACAAATAATTGTAATTTGCATTGGCATTTTGCACACTCAAAATAGCGGAGCTGCCATTGCAAATTGGGCCAACCGGATTGCTTGCTAAGATGGGCTTATCCGGCAAGTTGCTGATGTTTACCTCGAAGGGATCGGTTATTGTGGTACAACCACTTTCATTATCTGTAATCGTTACCGTAAAAGTATGCGAACCGGGTTCCAACAAGTTTCCTCTTTCATCTGTAAAAGAAATCTCAGTGCTTGTTGAACCTTCAGGCCAAGCATAACTATACTCCGTAGCATTGGTAACTTCCAGAAAAATATCCTCCCCATAGCAAGCGGTATAGTTGTCATAAACATAATTTACGGCCTGCCCATACGCATCATATTCTACAAGCCGAATTGAACCTACCGGCGCAGGTAATATCTGCACGGGTACATCCCACGGCGCATGTGTGCAACCCTGTGCATCCGTAACCGTAAGCCCATATAACCCCGCTTCTGAAACAGGAAGATTGGCCTCGGTATCGCCCGTTGTCCATTGCCAAGCAACGCCTCCTTCCGGAGCAATTAGGTTCACCCAATCTCCTTCGCAAATCGGTGTAGAAGGCTCCCTTGTTATCGAACCCGACAAGGTATTTTCGGATACCGTTATCATTTCTGTATGGCTCGCTTCACAACCATAAATATCCGTTGCCGTCAACATAATTGTATACACACCAGCAGCAGAAAAAGCATGATAAGTGTCTTGCACATTGGCGGTATCTGCCGCACCACTAGCGGGGTCACCAAAGTTCCAATGATAATTTACCAGTTGCGTATTACTCGTTGCCATAAATTGAATCGGCACAAGCTCGCAATTCGTTTCGGGCACCATAAAATTCACTTCGGGAATCGGAAACACCGTGTAATTTTTGTTATAAGAACTGATGCAACCGTCCTCATGGGTTACAGCAAGTTCAATGTTATAGACTCCGGGATTTTCATAAATATGTTCCGGATTTTGCAAAGTGGAAGTATTATCCGGCCCGGGTGTATCTCCAAAATTCCAGAACCATCCAACAATACTCGTCCCCGGCATGAAGACTGTTTTATCTGTAAAAAAAACAGTTTCTCCGGCACAGGCCGTTGTAAAATCAAAATTGGCTGCTGCCGGAATCCGTACATCTCTTGTTACCCCCAAAGGGCAACCCCCTGGCACATTGGAAGAAGGTAAATTTCCCCACAATATCGGATGGAAGAAACCAGCTGAGGGATAAGTATAGCTCGGATTTTCTTCGTAAGAAAAAATATTTCCAGCATAATCAAATTGCCAAAACAAGGAACCGGGCACATAATTTACACTGAGGTTTTGAAAAGCATAATCGGTACAGAAAGTTTCTAAAGAGGCATCAAAATCTAGGAAGCCACCACTGACGATACAACCGGGTTGTGGATCAGACACGCCGACACAATCTTCTGAAATGACAATAGGATTTGAATTGATTACACAATTATTGACATCAACAACCTGTAAATAGTAAGTTCCAAAATCAAGCCCAACAATAGATGCACTGGTATTGCCTGTCGGGGCATTATTAAAGAACCATTCGTAAGTATACCCATCTTCTGTATCCAGCCCGACAATCAGTGGAGGAGATTCATTATCCGGACAATAAAATGGCAAACTTTCCGTAGAGATATTTACTTCGGGACTGAGGAAGATCGGAATTTCGAATGCAGTTGTATTTTCACAACCCGTGGCATTGGTAACGATAAGCTCAAAAAAGCCACCACCCAAATCAGCATTTGCTGTTGTAGAAATTGTCGTTCCATTTTCATCTTTCCAAAGATAACTGCTAAAAATTTCTGTTGTACTAACTGATGCTGTTTCTCCGGGACATAGCCCATCGGGAAGTATCACCACCGGCTCTGGCAAATCGGCAATCATAACCGGAAACACTTTTTCTATATTACAAAGTTCCAGCTCGACACTTGCTGATCCCGACTTCGTCCAATACACTTCCACAACAGCAGAATTTTCCCCGCTGATAATAGTGCCCGCATCCGCAGGAGCAATACTCCATTCATAATTTACATTTTCATAAAAATCAGCCGTATAAGTTTCGGTAGTGTAGATACAATTTTCTGAAACCCCACTGATGCTAAAATCCGAAAGATGGGTCATTGACTTTGTTATCGGATCTGACTCGCAAGGCAAACCATCCCCACTAACTTGGGTAAGGCCCAAAGTATAGGGCGGAGAATTTCCCCAATTGACGCTGATGGTAGCACCTTGCATCATTTGTGTATTCAGACCACTGGTAACTGCCCAGACAAAAGAACTATTTGGCAAATCAGATTGTGCGGTATAGGTATAATAAATCCCTGTACAAATCACAGAATCTCCTATGATATCCAAAGGCGGATCGGGTTTATCTTCTAAGGTCATGAATAAGTTATATTTCTCGACACAGAAACCGGAAGGGTCTGCGATAGAGGCTTCAATTTCGTAGATACCTGGCACATCCGGCCAAGTGATCTCGAAGGAATCTGTTCCATTAGAAGAACTCCATAACAAACTGCCGTCAGGATTATTAACAAACCAATTACAAGCCACAGGATTTCCATTACTTGCCTTTCGGCCAACAAAACTAGTTTCAGTATTGACACAGGCATTGATGTCCCCATTGGCATAAAACTCATCCGCAATCAACACATCATAAGTTTCCTCGCCGCCACATTCGAGATAGCAACTTTCATAGGAAACAGACACCCACTCCATGCCAGGACTCGCATCTTTGCTCCAATACACCAGCACGGTATTGGTACCTTGTCCAGACTGGATTTCCCCATCGGAAGACACCGACCAAGAGAAGGAAACCCCACCAAAATCGGGAATGGTATAACTCACCACGTCTCCCTTGCAAACTTTATCTGGGCCGGAAATACTCGAAGCATTGGAGATGACCGGTACTTGAAAAATAGCCGGATCGGGGCAAAAGTTCATATCGCAATCTGCTACCGTGAGTTCTATGGTACCCACAGGGCCACTGCCCCAATCTACGATGACAAAATTATCAGAACTGCCACCGCCTTCGGTAATGGTGCCGTTGATGATCGTCCAATTATAGTTGCCGCAATTTGCACTGGAGGTATATTCCACAGCATCTCCCTCACAAATTGTACCCGTACAGTTAATATCCGGGCGAGGAGCATCCCCAACTGTTATGACTATCGAAGTGGTATCTGTACAAAGGCATTCATTTCTGGCAATGAGATTGACCACATAGTTCCCCGGATTATCATAGATAAAAGAAACATTATTGGAAGTAAAAGCTTCTGGCGTTCCAAAATCCCAATTAAAATATTCCGCATTTTCGCTGATGTTCTCAAAGTAGATTTCTTGTCCAGCGCAAACTTCAACACTTCCATTTATTATCGGAGGCACCGTGTTAAAATCGGCAACAGCATTTTCCAAAATATCAATACAGATGACCTTTTCTTCGGTGCACACTGGTTCATAATTACATTCATTGAAAAAAGAACGCGTAGTAGAGCAATCATCCACGTTTATTATCGTTAGCTCATAATCGCCTGGCGGCACATTGACCAAAAAGTCATCATAAGAGGTGAAACCATTTGAGCCAGTCCACATCGCAAGTACAGGATAATCAGGGTTCAATACTTCATAAGAAATAGAGATCCCATTTATCGGGTCGCAATCATATATGACATTATCAATGGCAGGCAACTGCATACAATCTTGTGAACTAGACCATTCCTCAACAGCATAAGTACATACAATATATCCTCCATCATCATCCGCTCCGGGCGTACCAAAATAATAAACTTGTCCAGAAGAGGCTATAATATTATACGGCGGTTGCCCTCCAAAAATCTGGAAATAAACATCACCACCAGCATTGGTATCACTATCCAACGGCGTTCCTCCAGTACAATGAAACGAAAAGGGTATCTCCACGATATCAAACGTTTCCGTAGTAAGGCTCACTTGCCCAGAACCGGGTGCGCCCCAGTTCACCAATAAGTCATCTCCTTGTACTGTATATGACTCGGCTCCTTGAACCGTCCAGTTTACATCCACCACATCTCCAATCGCATCCGTCGTGTACTCCACCTGACTATAGGCACAAATTTTCTCACAAGCTGTTTCCGAATTGTTGCTATTGCCTGGACAACTGGCTATGGCGTTGGAGAAGATGTTTATATCACAACTGTTTGTGCAATCACAAGTTTCCACCCAGATAGTTGCTAAACAGTTTGGATCATCTACATCTATAACTTCCAAGAAAAAAGTACTGCAATCCCAAGGTAAAGAACCTAACGAAGCAGGATAGCCGTATTCATATGATCCTAATCCAAAAAGCCCATTTACAAGCACGATATATTCTCCAGTTATGCCTCCATTTAAAGCATTAACATCTAACACCACATCTAAAAGATCGTCTGTAGGGTCGTTTGGTGTTCCATTTGAATTACAATTGATGTTATAATAATCGTTGATGATGATTTCACATTCAAAAGAGCAAGGCGGCCGAGAAACCTCTATTTGGTATATACAATTGGAATCTAAATCATCTGTAACGGTCATGGTATATATCGCTCCATCAGCCGGGATACCATCTATACCCAATGCTGGCCCATAAGTACCGGTGGCCGGTGGCACGACAGAAGGAGAAGTTGTTACAGTATAAGTTGTTCCACCATTAGGAGAATCCATCGCAAACGCAACTTCAAAATAATCATCCGTGGGATCACTCCCTGTCCCTGCATTATTACAAGGAAGCATCAAGTGCTCTCCCGCTATTTCACAAGTCTGGCCAAAAACATCAGGGAATAACAATAGCATGAACAAAAAATAAAGGCAAAGGATTTTGGGTAGGTTTAAAGTTAGGGGTAAATTGTTTTTCATAAATTATTTTTTCAGGTAGCATTTCTATCATCTAAGATACAAAAAACGGGGGAAATGCTGCCTGAACATAAAAAAAGCCAACCCATATTTCAGGATCAGCCTTTTCAAAGTTATTACCAGACTTTTAAGTTTTTGAGAAATTGACTGGTTGGGGGATACCAGTTTTGTTTTATTACACTTTTGTAATTAATTTCCAACAGGCGCTCGGAAATCACTTAATTGTTTTTCCAAGTTTTCGTATGAAAATTGCCCATAATGTCTTAAAAGCTGTACAACTTTTGCGCTTCCGACGATAGAAACGTTTGCCTTTAGAAGTGTCAATTTTCTAACAGCAACATCACATTCCTCTATGGCCTGGCGCACGGTACGGTTTTGAGAGATAGCCCCTTGTTTTGAATGGGAGACTTGTATTGCTTGCTCATTTAAGGCCTTCCTTAAACGAAAGTTAGAGATCATTAAGTCAATTCGAGCAACTAAGCGGGAATTGAACATCTGTTCAGTCATTGGGTGGTAGTTTCAAGGTTAAGTACTAGTAAATATTACAAATGTTTAGATTAAGAAATATGTTCAAGTACTTA
>JAHDGC010000073.1 GCA_020627865.1 Saprospiraceae bacterium
AAACAGCCCAAAGCAGCATACCTCCAATGGAAAAAATCCTATTGGAAAGACTTGCTCCGTAAAATTAATGTTGCTGTGGAGCCTGGACAAGCAGTCCTCGATGCGGGCTGTGGCCCTGCCGGAATTTTTACTATTCTGGGAACACAAAAAACAGATGCGGTTGATCCCTTGTTGCAACAATACGAGGAACAATTGGAACATTTTTCCAAGGCAGATTATCCTTCCGTAAATTTTATCCATGCCCCTCTAGAGGAGTTTAATCCCGACCGTCAATACGATGTTGTGTTTTGCCTGAACGCCATCAATCACGTTGCCGATTTGGGTTTATGTTTTGATAAGCTGGCCGCTTTCACCAAACCGGATGGCTTGCTCGTTGTTTCCATAGATGCACACAACTATCGTTTTTTCAAAACCCTATTTCGTCTCCTTCCTGGGGATATTCTACACCCACATCAATACGACCTTGCAGAGTATCAACAAATGCTCACCGGCAGAAATTTCAAAATAGAAAAAACAGTACTAATGAACAAGGCTTTCTTTTTTAATTACCATATTCTAGTTTGTAAATATGACAGTCTCAGAAATCCGTAGAGACACTATGCATAGCGTCTCTACGGATTTCTGATTGTAACCATAAAACAATCAATAATAGGAACGCAATGACCTTTTCCATAATAAAAATAACACCGGTAAACATAACAATAACCATCCCCATTTCCAACAACACTTTGGTTTCTTATAAAGCGGTTGATTATTCCCAATATTCACCATGCCGGCCCAGCGAGAAGGCGCTGTTTTATATTTATGGCCACCATATTTTTCCAGAAAATCTAGTTTTGCCTTTTGGAGTGCTTCATCTTTATGGAGACCTTCTTTAAGCAGTTGATGAAAGGCATAAATAATTTCTCCCGAGGAATCTTCCCGTAAGGACCACAGACTTTTTACGACTGCCGGAACATTAGCATAGCTACAACCCCTCGCCAGACTCATGGCACCTTCTCCTTTTTTGTAGGTGCCAATGCCGGTTTTACAAGCCGTTAAAATCATGAGATTGGTATTGATGTTTAGGCGATAGAGTTCGTTCAATAATAATTTTTTATCGTAAAAGTAGATGTGTGGTTGTCCCTCAGCATCAGCATGGGTCAACAAATTTATGATGTTGTAATTGTGTTGATTAATCTGTTTTAAAAAAGTATCCTTTAGCGCCTGCTCCTTTTCAAAGCTGACCGCATTGAAAGATGTACCTAAATCTCTCAAAACCTTTTCTGTCGTATATAACGCATCTAGGAAGATGGAATCTGCCTGATATTGATCAAAAGAAACTGGGGCAAAAGCAAGGATTCCTTTTTTTGAAACGCCATTGAAATCGGGCTTCATATTCGTCAAGTAGACGGAAGAAGAATAAGCGTAGTTGATAATTTTATCCTTGAGCAAGAAATGCATGTTTTTCCAATAAAGGGTTTGCTTCTCCTCAGTGATGAGTAATTCAAAGGGAAGAAAAGTAAGCAAGCCATCAGGAACGATAAGCAATCTTTTATGGCCTTCTTTAATATAATTGGCAATGAGCAGATCATAAATTTCTTTACCCAGTTTTTGAAAGGCTGCGATCTCTGATGTTTGCCTAATTTTACTTTGGCAAAGTTGTATAAATCTGTGCAGGGTACTATCAATGGAAGCTGCTTTGGGAATTTGTGCAATTTCAAATTCCTCTTCTGTGATGGAAATAATGTAGATGAATTGTTCTCCGATGAAGTACTCCAACTGTTGTGCATCCTGATTGGCGAGGAAGCTTTGCATTTTTTCTACGGTTACATGATCTAATGCATATTTGTGATTTTTGTACGCGGGGTAATTGTTTTCCAATGCAAGCTCAAAAGAATCTCGTTTATTTTGGAGTTTAAAAATATTTTCCTTTATGGTTGTGCTGATCGTGTCGGTACTACCGGCTTGTGTTTCTTGGTGAGCCAAGCGCAATTGTAGGTTTTTTCCTTCTTGGATAAGGCTATCCGGGATGCCAGTAATGAGCTTTGCCTGATTACTGGTTAGGGCTTCAAAAAGGGAGTTGGATTTGCTGGCTTCGGCAAAGAAAAAACAATGGGCCTTTTGGGTCTTGTTGGAAGTATCTTCCATGTAGATTTCATAAGCCAGATCAATAGCATTATCATACAGGTCAGCAAAATTAGTGACCAGCCATTCTTTGTCAATATCATTGTTATATTGATTGCGAATCTGGCGGATGACATCAATGGCAGAGAAGTAACAATCCTGAATCGTAGCTTTAGGAAACGCCGCAGGATTAGTTTTATTCAGCTCCCGCATAAGTGCTGCTTTTTCATGTAGGATGGTTAAAACCTGTGGCTTGAATTGGCAACGGGCAATTTCATTCCCGTTGAGTTTTTCAAAAGAATAGATGTTGTTCAATAATTGCGAGAGTGCATTGTTGTAATTTGCTATGGCAGATTCGTATTCCTCGAAACTAATGTTGGTACGCGCCATCTCAATATATATATCCGCTTTTTTTACATGCTTGTTTTCTCTAAAACTAGCTGTTGCTTGCTGTAATGCACTTGTCAGGTTTTGCGTGGCAATTGTTTTTTGTTTTAGGTGCCGTGAGATTTTGGCCTTTAGTAAAAACAAGTCGATAAAGTTAGTCTCGTCTGGGATATCGTAATTTTCAAGTCCTATGATTAAATTACTGGCTTTGTTGGGTTGTTGCTGGCCGATGTAGTATTCTGCTAAAGCCAATCTGACCTTGAATTTTTCATCATTCAGGTCTAGGTTATTTTGTCCCCACGGTTTTTTCAGCAAAGTATTGATAATCTGTAGAGATTGTTCAAGGTTTTTTATGCCTTTTATAGAGTTCCCACTTTTCAGGTGACAGTTTCCGATATAATACAGGCTATTGGCCATATACCACTGGTAATAAAAAGGGTCAAGTCCCTCGAAGTAATTTTGGCAATCTTCGTAATAACTAATGGCTTTTTGATAATTGCCTTGGCTCTCGTATATCTTTCCCAGATGTGTATTTTTGTGCGCATGAAAATTAGATGTCGTATATTTTTGGTCTTCAAATTGTGTGAGGTACTCTGTTGCTCTTTCATAATCGCCTAACTTGAGATAGTAAGCACCGATTTCATACTTCAACCTGTGGGTTTCACCGATAAATTGATCTGTTGTCGGGAAATCTATATTGTTAACAAACTCCTCGGCAGAGAATAAGTAGTGGCTGATGCTGTCCAGTTCTACGGTAAAAGTGTTCGCTATTCTATAACTGGACATGACGAGGCCGGCATATAGTTTTGTGGGGTATTTTTTACAGATTGCATTGACTTGTTTTAAATACTTTCTTCTACTGGAAGCCGGATACTTCGGGAGTTCATAATGAGAATTGAGATTATGGAGAAATTCTACCTCAATTTCTACCAAAGGAAAAAGTTGTTGGTTACCGTTTTCCAACGCTTTTTGATAATGAAACTCGCTTAGTGGAATATCTTTTTTTATAAATAATTCAAATTCCGCTTGTAGGATATGGTTCCAAAAGGCAAGGTCTTTATTTTTTTTAAAAAACGATTGTTCCGGGATTTGCTCATAGATAAACTTCTCGTCAAAGAACGTATGAAATTTTTTGAGTTTCCCAATATCTTCAAGTTTCCCAATATTTTTATAATACCTAGCAAAGGCGAGATAGTGGTGGAGATATCTTCTAGGGTCATTGGGGTCTATATAATCAAATGCAGCTTGGAGTTTTTCTTGAAAAGTGTTCAGGTCATTTTGTTCGGCGTGAGTAAAAGCGAGTAATGTATTTGTATAAAACTTCAGAAAAGAATCGGTATGATCTGCTCGTTTGGATGCGTGGAATATTATATTTTTATTTTCTTCAAAAACTTGGACATTCGTAATATGCAGTGCATCTAATCGTCTTTTTACAGAAAGCGAGTCGGAAATCTCGTTTAGGGTAATAATAGATTGTCCATACCGGTTTTCGGCAATCAAATAACTTATTCTTTGGGCAGTTTTCTTTTTGCGGGGGGTGATGATCTGCAATTTTCCATGATAATTTTTTTGAACGAATGCATCAAAGTTGTCAGATTCTAGGTGTTCAATGAGTAAAAGGTGGTAATGTAGGTTGGCCAGATCATTAAAATCATAGAATATATAAAAATCCGTTGTATCGGCAGGTGTTAGGTGGGCATAGACTAGCCATGGCGTGCATACCACAATGATGACTGAGAAAAAGAGGCGAAGAATTAATTCCCGGATCAAAATAAAAAATACTCTTGACAGATTAAAACTCTAAAATTACGCAAAAAGGACATTAATAAATCTATTAATGCCCTTTTTCTTATCAAGAATACTCTATTTGTAGAGAAAAAATCAAATTTAATTCACCTTTATTGGAATAGAATCTTCAAAGAAGTAACTCCCTGACTTATTTGATCCGTTCAGCCGAAGCCGTAGGATGTACAAATTATTGGAAGAGGGTAAGGTTGCTGCCGTCGGTACTAACTGTACTGGAACAAGATTAGTGCCTTGGCTTGCTACATGACTGTGTTTGGATATAAATGCCGAAGCGACAATTTGCCCATTGTTGTTGATCAGCTCTACAGAAATATCAGGGCGAAGTTTTCCGTCACTGATGTAACTGGCCTGAAATTGCATGTTTGTGATTTCATTGTAGTCAGAAAATTCTCTTGGACTAGGAGGAGGAGGAGTTGTCGATGTGGTACTGCCACCTCCCTGAATGACATTAAGTGCAATAGTGTGCCATTCATTTTTCTTGGCTGATGATTCAACAAGGGCTTGTGTAAGGCTTTGATTGTTAGGTGTAATGGTTGCCATACTGTAAGTGTTTTCTTTTGTTTTATTAAAAAATCCTATTTAAACATAGTTTTGGGACATTTATTTTTTATAAGCTTTTTTATTATGTACAAAAGCAGATCGTATTATTTAGTATAAAGGGATAGCCAGTTTCAAAAGAAAAAAATAAGCAGCCGGGAGCCGGGAAGCTCCACAGACTGCGTGCAAATCAAGAGAGTTAAAGAGGTGTAGTATATTTTATGGTTTTCAAAATAATTTTGGGTAACTTACATTTTTTTGTAGTTCAGGGGTTCATGGTTACACATCAATACTCTTGGCGGTGTTTATCAACTTTTGCTCAATGTTGAATTGTTCCTCGACTCGTACATATATGCCTGAGATCAAGGAAACGTTACCTCGATTTCTAAATTTTTTGAAAAAAAATTAAATTTGTTTCAAAAAAATAAATTGCATATATCTGCTGAGCAGTCTTTTGGCTGCTAATGTATTATTATTCAGCATATTGTAGTGTTTTGATTTACCGACGAGTTTTAATTTAAACAAACATTTTTTCAAGAATTAATGCTAAAGTTATTGTGCAGGGAATAGGCCTGCCATTGTTTTTTTCTATTTTAAATACATTAGATTTGCACGAAGATTATAAATATATTAAGGCAATCAAGGAAAATAACGGCCCGCTTATCGAAGAAATTTATGAGAAATGCAGACCGGTTATTATTAAGATGGTTCGGGATAATAAAGGCAGTACCGAGAAGGGGAAGGATGTTTTCCAAGAAGCCCTTATTGCGGTGTATAACTATGAAATTAAAGAAGATTTTGTGCTAACTTGTACGTTTTGCAGTTTTTTATATGGTTTTGCAAGGAAAATATGGATAAAAAAAATAAAAAAGCTAGATAAAGAGGTAACCTTTCAGGATTTAGAAGAATATAAAGTTGAGCAAGTGTTGAATACCCTAAATGACGATGACTTCCTCAAATTAAACGCAGACAGACACCTCCTCATTGCTAAACACACGCAGTTGCTGAGAGAGAGATGCAGGAAAATCCTCCTGCTCTATCAAGCGAAGAAACCAATGGAAGAAATTGCAAAAATTATGGGCTTCTCCAATAGTGGAGTAGCCAGAAAAGAAAAACGTAAATGTTTGCTCCGATTGATTGAAAGCATCAAAAATGATGATGACTTTAATGACCTTTCGGATAAGCCCAAAAGTTAGTTCAACATGCAAAAAGAAATGAATATTAAAATTGACCGTTTTCTCTGCGGAGAGATGTCTGCCGATGAACAAAAGGCCTTTGAAAAGGAAATCCTTTATAATTCGGAACTTGCTACCGAAGTTCAACTTCATCGCGAGGTCGCAGAAGTGCTAAGTAATCCCCAACGTCTTGATTTTCTTCATACGATTAACCATTTGAACCAAAAATTTTCTGATCCAGTAGCGGAAAAACCTGAAGCAAAGGTGATCCCCGTTACCCGAAATGAATCTGTTTTACGCAAAATATGGCCAAAGATGTTGGCTGCTGCTTCCGTTGCAGCTATCATCTTTTGTGCTGTTTACATGTATCCTGCTGACCCGAAGCCGGTAGTTAATGGTCTATATACAGATTATAATATACCTCCAGATTTTCATGCCAACGAAAATGTAATGGGAAAACGTACTGCCGAGGAGTTGTCTTCTGGGACAGCTCTTTTTGATGCCAAGAAATACGAAGAAGCCCTCCTACAATTGGAAGCAGAGCTTAAAAGTGATCCGGATAATATCAACCTGAAATTTATGCTGGCTTATGCCAACAGTGAAGTTGGAAATGATGATGTTGCAACAGCAACCTTTGATGAATTACTCAAGCACGAAGATTTTATATTGCTGGATGAAATCAAATGGTATAATGCGTTGCATTTGTTGAAAATGAAGAAGCCAAAGGATGCGCTAAAAATGATGGAGAGTATTTCTTCGGAATTTATGGACATGGGGGACAAAAGAGAATTGCAGAAACAGGTTGAACAAATGATGAAGTAAGCATATTGTTAAAATGAATAAAAAACGTAGGGACAAGGCATGCCTTGTCCCTACGTTTTTTATTTTCATGCTGCTTGATGCAATTCTATTCCCATTTTCTGTAACTTTGCCTTTCAAAATTAAGAATCACACCAATGCCAGCATACAAAATCAAGGAAATATACTACACCCTACAAGGGGAAGGCGCCATGACGGGAAGGCCTGCCGTTTTTTGTCGCTTCACGGGGTGCAACCTGTGGAGTGGGAGAGAGGAAGATCGCTCCAAAGCCATTTGCCAGTTTTGTGATACAGACTTCTGGGGGACGGATGGCGAAAATGGCGGACGATATGCAACACCGGAACTACTGGCCGAGAAAGTGATTTCTCTTTGGCCACCAAATGCCGCCGGAAGTAAACCCTATGTTGTTTGTACTGGCGGAGAACCATTGTTGCAATTAGACGAGCCACTTATCAAGGCGTTTCATCATGTCGGTTTGGAAGTTGCCGTTGAAACAAATGGAACCGTTGCCGCACCTGCTGGCCTAGATTGGATTTGCATGAGTCCAAAAGCGAATACCGAAATTGTCCTCACTGCTGGAAATGAATTGAAATTGGTTTTCCCACAAGCTAGTGCTGAACCGGAATTGTTCGAATCCCTAGATTTCGATCATTTTTTTCTGCAAGCTATGGATGGGGAGGAAACGGAAAAAAATGTGAAGCTTTGTTTAGAATATTGTCTGAAACATCCGAAATGGCGATTGAGTTTGCAAACGCATAAGATGTTAAATATTCCTTGAAAATCAAAACCGTAGAGACGCCATGCATGGCGTCTCTACGGTTTTGATTCATGTATTGTAGAAATGGTCGGCACTACAATACTGTTTTCTACAACATGACTACCACTAGTTGCTAAAGAAGGATAGGTTCCGAAAATATCCCCACCCTTGACGCCACCGCCCATCATGTTTGTCCTGCGGGAACAACCAAACCATTCAATAGATTTTTCTGTCCCGGTTCATGCCATTCGTTATACATTTTCATTGGGGTAGTTAGCCTAGCAATCTCATCTTCTGATTCTATGGCGCCAAATTCCCCGAAAGGGCTGCCATCTCCAAATCCTGTGAAAATTTTAGCATATTCATCAATATCAAGATTGGTGTAAGTAGGGATAGGAAACCCATTGCTTTCTAACACGACACTGCCGTAATTGTTGACTTGTTGCAAACCGATTGAAAAAAGCTGCATAATTTCCCGAGCATAATTTTCATCAGGAAATGTACCGGCGATGGGATTGGTTGTGATTCCAAAATCGGGTGCGGTAGAGGCCGTAATTTTGGCCAAGGTCATACCTAATCCAATGGCTGTTTCCGCGTATAGGGTTAGGGTTGGATGATATTTGGTAGCTTTGCCAGGTGTTATCCCATATCGTTGGATCAGGTGTTGTGCAGGACTGGGCATGTGTTTGGTATGCCAGCAGAAAAAGAAAGCCGAGTAGCGTGCGCATTGATTTTTTCATACGGTTAGCATTGGTTTAAAAGATGAATAAAAAGTATAAGCTTTATTGTAAAAAAACTTAAGGCGAAAATACCCTACCACTGAAGCGATGTTTTTATATTTTTTTATTCTATATTTGTTTGGGTTTTCTACTTTTACAACAATTCCGGTATGGCATTCGTTGTTAATTGTCATATATCATATTTTAGGTGTATGACAATTGGGGGATGGTGCTGGGAGAGAGATATTCAACTTAATTAAACATTCACTAAAGATCATATCAATGGGGCAAAGTACTTCCGTTTGTGAAGAAAGGGTATTTGAACAAGTTTTTATGAACGAGTCCGAAGGCTTACGAAATTTCTTGTATTACAAATGTGGCAATATGAAACAGTCGGAGGACTGGGTGCAAGAGGCGTTTTTGCGGATGTGGAATAATTGTGCAAAAGTCCCTTTCGGAAAAGCAAAAAGTTTTTTGTATACAGTAGCCAATAATCTTTTTTTGAACGAAGTGAAGCATCGCAAAGTTGTGCTTAAGTTTGAGCAGCATGGCCATATAGATCGGGATCAAGAAAATCCGCAATTCCTTTTAGAAGTCGAAGAGTTTCAGCAAAGGCTTGAATCCGCAATAGGCGCCTTGCCGGAAGGGCAAAGGGAGGTTTTTTTGATGAACCGAATTGACAAGCTCAAGTATCGTGAAATAGCCGAAAAACTGAATATCAGTGTTAAAGCTGTTGAGAAGCGCATGCACAAAGCACTGGGCACTTTGAAAAAAATATCGAAAAAGGTGTAGGGTATATTAGTGGATAGATGTTGTAAGTATATTTGGTTAAATAATGGGTCACTTGATACCTAATTATAGACGTCGGATCGCTTCTGTCAGTTTCGCTCGCGAAATGTTTTGACATCTGTTTATTGCTACTATTATGAATGAAAAAGATACATTATATGCGCGTTGGTTGAGTGGAGAGCTGAATCCCGAAGAAATGGCACAACTCCGGTCGAGTGGTGAAATAGAAGAATTAGAGGCCATCATCAAAGCGACGAATCAAATGAAGTTGCCTGCTTATGATAAGGTGGCGGCCTTTAAAAAATTACAGGGGAGGCGGAATCCAGAGCAAGGTAAAGTCGTCCGATTTCCTGTAAAATGGATCATGGCAACAGCGGCTAGCTTGGCTATTCTTGTGACGGCTTGGTTTTTGTTGCGGCCAACACCTAATACGGAATTTTATGCCTCACATGGTACCAACAAGACTGTCGATCTCATGGATGGCTCTGTAGTAATTTTGAATGATGGTTCTAGTTTGGTTTATAATGAAGAAGCGTGGGAGACATCGCGGGAGGTAGAGCTTAAGGGAGAAGCCTTGTTTAAGGTGAGCAAGGGAAGTGATTTTGTAGTTAAAACTAAAAACGGAATGGTTCGCGTTTTGGGTACTGAGTTCAATGTACGTGCTTGGGATGAGAAACTGTATGTAGCTTGTTATGAAGGGCGTGTAGAAGTGAGTCGTAATGGGGACGCGGCAGTTTTGAGTTCAAATGAAGCGGTTAAGGCTATAGACGGGAAGATGGAGCGGGAACAAGCCCGAGAGGAAAAACCACTTTGGTTAGGAGGAAGTTCTTTTTTAGGAGAACGAATTCCTATAGTCGAGGCATTTGCGGAGATTGAAAGACAATTTGATGTTAAGATCAAAAATAGATCAGTTGATCTCACTAATATTTGGGTTCGTGGGGCTTTTAATCATAATTATTTAGATAGTGCACTCAATGAAGTTTGTAAAATGCATAAGCATAAATTTACGCATGAGGTTTCACTTGACAGAAAAGAAGTCTATATTTTTGAATAAATTTCATTTGGTATTCCTGATCTTATCTTGTTCAGGTTTACCCCAAACATCTTTTGGACAAGCAACAAAAATTACTTTTTATAACAATAGTTTAACGGAAGTAATTCAGAAAATTGAACAGGTCAAAAAAACAATTATTTTCAATTATGATCCTGAATTAATTCGTCGGTATAGCTTCACCGGGACACTTGATCTGGATCAAGAAGATTATTTGAAAAAATTACTTTATGACACTCCGCTTGATTTTGAAATAAGCCGGCAAATCATCATCCTTTTCTTAGAAGACAAAAAAGAATTCCGGATCTGTGGAAGGATACTCGACGAGGAAACAGGAACCCCGTTGTCTTTCGCTTCCATTATTGCCAATGATAATCTTAATGGTACCCACTCCGATGAGAATGGCGATTTTGATTTTAGTTTTAAAGCCCATAAAAATCAATCTGTTCAAATAAGCTATTTAGGCTACCATCCCAAAAATTATCCCATTAGAAAATTGCGGGATTGTCCTGTTATAAACTTGGCGGTTAACGCCGATTTAATGAGTGAGGAAGTTATTGTGATAGACTATCTTTTGGATGGTATTACAGAAGGAGATACTTACAGCGGTGTCGAAATGGATTATGAGCGCTTATCTGGAACGCAGTCCGTTGTCGAACGTGATATTTTAAAAACGACCCAATTCCTCCCTGGCATTACAAGCACGGACGAAAGTGCAGCTAACCTGCAAATACGAGGCGGAACGGCAGACCAAAACCTCATCTTGTGGGAAGGGGCAACGATTTACAATCCGGGGCATTTCTTCGGGATGATTTCGGCGATCAATCCTTTTGTGGTTGATAAAGTCAATGTCTACAAAGGTGTCTTTGATCCTCGTTTTGACAATCGGGTCGGAGGCATTATTGATATTTCCTTGCAAGATTCGGTTGGGACACAGGTTCAGGGTGGAGTAGGAACAACTTTTTCGGAAGCACATGGTTATGTGAATGTGCCTTTGGTGGATAGTATGCTGTCTGTTTTGGTGTCTGGAAGGAATAGCCTTAGCCCGTGGTTGGATTCTCCTACGATTGGTAAGTACGGAGACAAGGTCTTTGCGTTAACGAAAGTTTCTTACCAAAAGGAAGAGATCGCAGAAGGATATTTAGATGGGGAACAGTCTCAACGCTTTTATGATTGGAATACCAAACTCATTTTCAAACCTTCGGATAAAATTTTATTTCAAACCGGTTTCTTTGACAGCAATAATCACTTTAATTATGATGTGGATTTGTTTGAAGAGGATTTGTTTTTCAACGATAAGGTGTTTTTTCGGTCAAGAGCTTTTACGACTAGTTTAGAGGTGCAGCCACTTTCTCGGTGGAAAAGTACTTTATCTTTTTCCCGTTCTTATTACAAAAACAACTATGACTATATTGTGTTAGGCGGAATCGGCGATGCTGTGATTGCGAGTAGTATATTGTTTAATGATATTGTTGACCAAAGTTTTTTATGGGCAAATACCTATCAATTTTCAGGGCCGCTGTCTTTTCATTTGGGATATGACTACAATTACAAGGCGGTCAATTTTGATATGGAAATTTATGATGAAGAGGACTCAGAACCTTTTAGAGAAGACTTCAATTTTGTTAACGGACATTTCCACAATATCTTTGCTGCTTTCGATTTTAAAAAAAAGAACTTTCAGGTCAACGGAGGTTTAAGGGGAACCTATTATCAAGAAGAAGGGAAATTTTATGCCTCCCCTCGCATCAATATACAATATGCCTTGCATGCTCATTGGAAATTAAAAGCCGCAACGGGTATCTTCCATCAATTTATCAGCCAGTTGCATGATTTTGGTTGGAATGAGTTAGGGGTTCCCAATCCCATCTGGATTATCAATCGTACAGAAACGGAATCTTCCCAAAAAGCCAACAAGCTGTCTGCGGGATTGGTTTTTCACAAAAATAGCTGGTTGATTGATGTGGAGACCTATCGCAATTTTACTACCGGACTCAATACGGTTAATCCTATTTTTAACGGTGCTGCTGATATTTTTGAAGAGTTTGAAATGGGGAGTTCTAAGGCAGTCGGGTTAGATTTTTTACTGAAAAAACGTTGGAAACCCTACACCGTTTGGTTCAATTATTCCTTGAGCAAGGTACAATATCATTTTCCGGAGATTTTGGAGGAGGCCTTCCCTGCCAGCAATGACCAACGCCACAATCTTAGTTTGGCGAATTCTTTCCAATATAAAAAGTGGAATTTTACTTTAAGCTCGCAATACCGAACAGGGCTGCCTTACTCCACACCCGACGGTATCACTTTTGACGATGAGGATAATGATTATTTGGGCTATGTTACTTTTAATGATAATCGCTTGGCGGATTATCTTCGGTTAGATTTGAATATTCATTATCGCTTTACAGCAAAAAAATCAAGATTTAAAGGAGAGTGTGCCGTTGGAATAATTAATTTGCTCAACAAAATGAATCCTTTCTCAAGGGATTATTTTATTGAAGATGAGGACGAAGATGGAAACGAAATAATGGAAATTGCTTATCTCGAAAGAGGGCTTTTGCGACGAACGCCTTCTGTGATGTTGCGATTTTATTGGGAATAGGATGATTGTTTTGTCATCAATGTGTTATATTGGTGTTTAAGGTTTTCAAGGAAAAATTAAAAAACAAAAATGATGTTATGATAGCCACTAGAGGTTGTTGTTTGCTCATTGTTGTACGGTTTGTTTTATCGTAATATTAAGGGCTAAAGATATACAAAGATTTTGATTGGTCTCAAAATAAGGTTTAAAACCTCCCACTTTAGTGGGGAAAATTTCATTACGGGGACGGTGCGCTGCACCCTGTCTGCGTGGCAACAGGCAGGCTTATGAATACTTTGAGATTGTGTGTTACAAATGGTGCCGCTCCTATGGAGCTATTTGAGGGACGTAGTTCCGGCTCCATTTGTAAAACTGGTCAAATAAATAGATTCAATATAATGTTAGATTTGTTAGGGGAACGAGAACCTTTTTATAAATAATGAAAAAAATTAATTCCCCAACAACCCATCCAACCGTTCCCCAATCCCCGCTTTTACCCTATCCGCCAATTCCTTTTCCAGTTCTGGAAACGTTTTTTTATCATAAGTCCGCTCAATCACCCCATTATTCAAGTAACTAATTTTATCACAAATCTTCGTCAAGCTCTGGATAATATGAGAAGAGATAATAATAGTTTTTCCCTGTGCTTTTAACCGTTCTAAAATAAGACTAATCTTTTCATTACTTTCAATATCCACCCCATTAAACGGTTCATCCAAAATGAAAATCGGACGTTGCAAGGCCAGCACACCAAGGAACGCTAGCTTCTTTTTCATTCCTGTCGAGTAGGCGTCTGTAAATTGTTGGAGCGGCAGTTCAAAAAGAGCATTCCAAGCATCAATATCAAAGCTTTTCTCCTTGTCGCTGAGCAGTTCCAGATATTCCCGTCCTTTCATAAAGGAGTAAAAATAATTCTCCGTTTCTAGGAATGCAATTTGTTTTTGTAACAATATTTTTTCATTGAAATGAAAGCTGCCTGATGTCGGTTTTAGGAAACCATAAATAGAACGAAACAGCGTCGTTTTTCCCGCACCATTCATGCCCAATATCCCATGAATGTCGCCACTTTGAATCTGCAAATTCAGCCCTTTCAAAACTTCCTTTGTACTGTAACTGAGTTTTATATTCTTAAATTCAAGCATAATATAAATGCATGTTTTTTCTTGCCTTTGCAAAATAGTATCCAGCATAAGTCAGTGGAATTGGAATGAAAAATGGAATCAATATAGAACCACAAAAAATACTCAAGGGTAATGCATTATTAACTTTTCGTCGTCCTGGATAATAGTGGCTGTATTTGTACCCAATACTAAAAGTCAAGACCAGCTGTACAAAGACCAAGATAGGAAAAAGAAGATAATAAAATGTAGGATGATAAAATAAAAATAAAAAATAAAGTGGAGCAAAAAGCAAATGTACAGCGATACTGTTAGTGATTATTTTTTGTACAATAAAATTTTTACCAACATATTGTTTGCTAATTATGCTTGGAGACTCAATTTCTTCAAAAAAAGAGCCAATAAAAATACTTAAAATAAAAATCACAACGAAAATGGCCTCCCTATAAGATCCCAGAAAAATTCCCGACAGATAAATCGGAATAAAAACCAATGCCTGCTTCCGAATGCCTGCCCGAATGGCAAATGCTTCCACCGAAATAAATTCCAATGGCAACTTGCTCAGCACAGAAGACTTTTTCAAGCCCGGAGCCGGCAAAAATCCAATTCCCGTAAGGGCTAAAACCAAAACTAAAATACTTTGATAATTTCCCGTAAATAAAAAGATTAGATTAAAAGGCAAACTGAACAAAAAATACTCTGAAATGAAAACCTTATACCGTGAAACATTCAACAACTTCAAAAAATGCTGATCGCTCCGACTCAAATGGATCATCAAAAAAATAAAAGCAACCACCAAGGCTGCCCGATAACTTTGTGCATTCAACAATAATTCTACGGAGCGCAGTAAATATCCTGCGAGCAACAAAATTACCAAAACAATATAAATGCCCCCGATGTCCTTGAGGAATCGGTAGCTTTGTCGGAGGCGGAATTGGAGGAGTTGGAGAAGCATTTTGTTTGAGCTGCTTTTATCCTGCTGTGACGAATTGCGGTAAAATAATACATAGCAAGATAAGTCTTGAATTAGCTTATCTTTTTACAGTAATCAAGTCAAAATAAGCCTTGTCTAAATGATCAAAATCTTTATCAGAAGTTATTAATTTTGATTTCGTTACATGAGTTGTGGCGGCAATCCACAAATCATTCTTGCCCATGTTCCTTGAAGAAGTATTCAATTTTTTATGTTTTAATTTTCCTTGGCTAAAAGCATCAATTTCAGCATATGCATTGATGAGTTCGTTAAACCTTACATCAACGATTACCATTTCGTTAATAAACTCTTCTACAAATTGAATGCGTTTTTGTCCCCAGTTATTCTTTAGATAATCGGATTAAAAACTGGT
>JAHDGC010000949.1 GCA_020627865.1 Saprospiraceae bacterium
TCATCAAAGGAAAACACCTAAAGCTGTAACCATGAGATTTAATTTTTTTAAAACTAAAAAGAAAACCACTGTCAATCATGAAGGGCAAACAGCCTTCAAAATGACGCCGGAACTTGAATTGTACACGGCTGTAGTTACGGCCAGTTTGTCTAATACGTTCTATGAAAAAGAAACAGACCGACTAGATCGAATAATTGGCTTGATGGGAAAAGTTAACCCTGAGTTTATCGCTAAATTAGCGATCTATACCCGCCATCACATGCACTTGCGTTCTATCTCATTGGTACTTGCCGTAGAGCTATCCACAATCCATAATGGTGACGATTTGGTGCGGAAAACAGTCCGAAAGGTTATCGGTCGAGCGGATGAAATCACGGAGATATTGGCTTATTATCAATTGTCTAACAAAAGAATTGGAACAAAAAAGCTGAACCGTCTTTCTAAACAATTTCAAAAAGGGATTGCGGATGCTTTTCGGAAGTTTGACGAATACCAATTTGCGAAATACAACCGCAAAACGGCCGTAAGCCTGAAAGATGCCATGTTTTTGGTACACCCAAAACCTGAAAACGATGCCCGAGAAGTATTGTACAAAAAGATAATCAACAATCAACTTGAGATACCCTATACGTGGGAAGTTGCGCTATCCCTACTTGGGCAACAAGAATTTCCTACGGAAGAAGCCAAGGCATCGGCTGTTCAATCAAAGTGGGAAGCACTTATCGAAAGCGGACGGGTGGGCTACATGGCTTTACTGCGGAACTTGCGCAATATTCTGAAAGCAAAGGTGAGCGCTCGGCATATTGAACTGGTGGCTTCTAGAATCGCCTCATATGATGAAGTGAAAAAGTCCAAACAATTGCCCTTCCGCTATCTTTCTGCCCATCGGGAGTTGAAACAACTGGATTATCAATATACTTCCTATTTAATGGATGCGCTAGAGGAAGCCCTTGCCCATAGTGCCGAAAACCTAAAAGGATTTGATCTGAATACTCGGATATTACTGGCCGCCGATGTATCAGGTTCGATGTATAAATCCGTTAGCCCCAAAAGCAAGGTTCGGTGCTATGATATTGGTCTTTTGCTCAGTATGTTACTGCGAATGAAAAGCAAAAATGTGACTACGGGAATTTTTGGAGACAGTTGGAAAACGGTATCACTCCCGAGAAAAAGCATTTTGTCCAATATCCATCGACTAGACAAGATGGAGGGTAGCGTTGGCTATGCAACGAATGCGTATAAGGTTATCCACAGCCTGAACCGCACCAAAGAAAAATACGCCAAACTGATGTTTTTCACGGATTTGCAACTGTGGGACAGCTCTGCCGCAGGCAATTCCCTGAAAAAGGAATGGTTGCAATATAAAAAAACGGTTGCACCACAGGCCAAGCTTTACTTATTTGACCTTGTTGGCTATGGCCATAGCCCTTTGAGTTTGCAATCCAATGATGTTCACCTCATTGCAGGCTGGTCGAATAAGGTTTTCGACATCATGGATGCTATAGAGCAGGGAAAAGATGCTTTGGACGTGATAAATGCCATCGAATTATAATTTTTGTAAAAAAATTTAGTCCTAAAACAAACTACGCAAAAACATTGCGCAGACTATAATTATCTTTGTATTATCAATCATTCTGAAAAGCCGGAATGATCTATTTGAAAAAATAAGGTATAAAAAACAAAGTGTGTCGTAGAAAAGTATTACTTCGACTTTTAATCGTGTGGTCGCGGGTTCGAATCCCGCCCTTAAGGCATCCTGCTTTTGTTGAAGCAGAGACCACCTAGAGGTAGCTCAGTTGGTAGAGCACATTGTGACTTTTCGTCTGTTACCATTTTGGATTTTATGAAAAGGAAGGATGTCGTCGTTAAGCAATACTTCGTCAATTTTACTCACTCAGAGAATTATCCACATTTGTGTGTATAGTTTTCTTTAATTTAATTTTATAATTAAAAAAGCTTAACAAATATTACTCCTTCCTTTATTTTTTCAATAGCCATGAAAGCTTTGGGCGTGTCGTTACTACAATCTTACTTCGCAACAAAAAACCAACAGGAACAATTGTGGGTTTGTTACCGCTTTTTTAAAATCATATTTAATCAATATCATGAAAATAACAGGAAAAGATCTTATTAAGATTGGTTATGCAGAAAGTAAGCTGTTGGGAGAATTATTAGTCATACTCAACAAGGATTTTGCATACCTACGGAAGAAGAAGGTTTTAAAAATGGCAAAAGAATTGTTGGGTCAACCGGAAAAATTCCAACAAAACAACCCCCTCCATAACATTGCAGACACGTTACTCAATCCACCTATTGACGAAACAATATCCCTACGGGAAGCACCTCTTTCCTACAAGGTATACGGCGCAGCAGGTATTGAAGCAGGAGCAAGCCAACAAATGGAAACGGC
>JAHDGC010000074.1 GCA_020627865.1 Saprospiraceae bacterium
ATTACATTGAAGAAAACTTATAATATAAATTAATATTTCTGAAAATAAAGGCGGAAAGTGGGAGAACATACTTCTTGTAAGGAAAACAGGAGCTAAAGTTATGCTCCAATCATGGTTTCAAGAAGCTTGTCTATTTGTTGTAAACGATTGGAAATAATCTCATTCCTAGCATTGTCCTCTCTCGAATTTTGTATTTTATGCATGTCTACAGCATAGGTCAGCAATGTCATGGTAAGGCAATCTTGCTTATCCTTTTTCCTGTAAGTCTGTTGAAACTGGTTGACCTTGTCATTAATTTCCTTCACGATGTTGCGGATAATTTCTTCATCTCCTTTTTGAATTTTCAAGGGATAAGGCCTTCCGGCAATAATAACGGTAATTTGCAACATTTCCTGTTCTTCCATGCGCTGTTAATACATGTTTCTCTGTTAATAATTATGTAGCCATTCGATACACTTATCAATCTCCTCAATATAACGATCTATTTCTTTCCGATACTTGCTTGGAACATCGGTATCAGTCGCTTGATTTTCTTTCATGAAGCTTTGCGCCTGATTTAACCCTTGTTCTACAGCACTAAATTTCGTATTATTTTCAGATAATTTTATTTTTAATTCTTTATTTTCCTGCTCCAAGGCAGCCTTTTCCGCCTGTAGCTGGTTTAGTTTATCTCTAAGTTGGAATATTTTAAATTCTATTTTCGCTAGATTTTCGTCAAGTTTGTTCATTTACGCTTCGCTTTTAGACCTGCCTGCTTGTCAGCAGGACAGGCAGGTTTTAGATCGTTCGCTTCGCTCATTGTCAGACTTTAGACCGTTCGCCTTGCTCACTGTCAGATGTCAGACGCTTCTTCGTGAAGAGGATGCCTGTACGATGAGGGGGAGCATTAAACGGGCGGAGATACCAATCACCAACCTACTACCTCCTTATCACTGCCCCCAAATCCTTTTCATAATTCCGGATCAAGTTATGCATGATCTTATCAATATCCTTGTCTTTCAATGTCTTGCTAGGGTCTTGAAAAATAAAGCTGACCGCATAAGACTTTTTGCCCTTACCCAATTGCTCCTCATTTTCATAAACGTCAAAAAGGTTGATGGCTTTCAGCAACTTTTTACCTGTCTTTTTGGCAATCCCTTGAATTTGCTCAAAATTAACAGAATTTTCTATAACAAGTGCTAAATCTCGACGAATTGATGGAAATTTACTGAGTTCTGTATACCCAATTTTGTTTTTACCCAATGATTTCAGGATATTTCCCCAGTTGAAGCAGGCATAAAACACCTCTTGCTTAATATCCATTTTCTTGAGAATCCCGGAGTCTACCTTCCCAAAAGTAACCAACTCTTGAGTTCCCCTATGGTATTTTAAGCCATAAGATAGGGTAGCATCCTTGATCGCTGTTTGCTGGTAGCCAGCATAGCCCAACCGTTGCAGTACATTTTCCACCAATCTTTTCAATTCATAATAATGTACCTTGGCCTTGCCATCATTCAGCCAACTCTCCTTTTCCTGCATCCCCGTAAGGAAAACACTCAAGCATTTTTCCTCTTGGTGTCCTTCCTCCGTTGTCCGGTACGTTTTGCCAAATTCAAAAATCTTGACATTGGGCATCTGACGATTTTGATTATGCAAAATTGTCTCCAAACCACTGAATAACATGGTCGGACGCATTACATCTAGGTGAATATTGGAAGTATTATTGATAAAAACCAGCTCTTTTTCCTCAAAATTGGTCAGGATTTCCTTAAAATATTTGCTTTGTGTCAAGGAAACGGACATGGTTTCATACAAGCCATTGGCAACCAATAAATCCGCAATCGTATTTTGAATTTGATCCTTGTCGGGACGTTTCGTGTTAATCAAGGAAGTCCGCAACTGCTTGGGCATGGGTACTTTGTTGAAGCCATAAATCCGGAGAATTTCCTCGATCACATCTACGTCCCGGATAACATCAGCCTTATTGGTCGGTACAGCTACCACGAAGGCATCTTCATCTTTGCGAACAACTTCCATTTCCAATGCGTCCAGAATAGTCATGATTTCCGCTTCTGGAATATCCACACCGATGAGTCGGCTAACATTTTTATACTTGACGGTAACTTGCTTGGGCAAAATCTGCTCTGGATAAATATCCACAATTTCAGAGGCAATTTCCCCACCAGCCAATTCCTTGATCAACATGGCTGCGCGTTTCAATGCATAAACCGTAATATTCGGATCGCTTCCCTTTTCGTAGCACTTGGCGGCATCTGTGAACAATAGATGGCGCGTACTCGTCCGACGAATCATCTTTGCATTAAAGTGAGCCGATTCTAGGAAGACATTCGTGGTTTGCTCCGTTACCCCAGAATTGATACCACCAAAAACACCGGCGATACACATGCCCTTCTCGTTGCCATCACAAATCATCAAATCTTCCTCGTGCAACTTCCGAGTCACTTCGTCGAGGCTATCGAATTCCGTTTCATTAGCGAGTTTCTTGACAATTACTTTTTTGCCCGCAATTTTATCGGCATCGAAAGCATGCAGTGGTTGTCCCAACTCATGCAAAACGAAATTGGTGGCATCCACAATATTATTGATGGAGCGAACACCGATAGCGGCCAAGCGCTTCTTGATCCAATCTGGTGATTCCCCAACGGTAATCCCCTTGATGCTAACACCGGAATAACGAGGACAAGCCACCGTGTCTTCCACAACAACCTCAACAGGCAAATCATTATTATCCGTTGTAAAACTGGAAACATCCGGCATCTGGACATTTGCGGTCGAGTCGTAATTGATTTTTAAGGCTGCGGCCAAATCTTTTGCCACACCGATATGGGAAGTGGCATCCGAACGGTTAGGCGTAAGCCCGATTTCGTATACCGTATCTTTTTCTACTTTATAATAATCTTTGGCAGAAGTACCGACGGCCACCGTTTCCGGCAAAACAATAATACCGCTGTGGTCATTACCCAAACCGAGTTCATCCTCCGCGCAGATCATCCCGTGCGAAGCCTCACCCCGGATTTTACCCTTCTTGATTTTCCAAGCTTCTCCCTCCGCTGTATAGAGCGTCGTACCGACAGTTGCGACAAGCACCTTCTGGCCAGCCGCCACATTCGGGGCACCACAAACAATTTGCAACAATTCTTCGGCGCCAACATCCACCTTCGTCAAGGAAAGTTTATCCGCATTCGGGTGTTGGCCACATTCTTTGACATGCCCGATAACGATACCCTCAAGACCACCTTTAATGCTTTCCACTTCTTCGATGCCTTCTTCTTCAAGGCCAATATCCGTCAAGATTTCCGCTACTTTATGTGCATCTTGGTTGATGTCAAGGTATGATTTGAGCCAATTGAGTGATATTTTCATTTAAATCTGATATTGATTTCCCTTTCGGGGTATTTTTTTACAAATAATTGCGCAAAGATAAGGATTTTACGGGATATATGAAATGATAATGGGCGAATGCCTTTTGGGGGCTACGAGCAATCAAAAATTGTATCTTTACAACAATTCAATAAAGCGATATGTATAAAACAGTGAAAATACTCAACCTACTGATATTAGGAGCCATCTCTATCATGGCCTGTTCTCAAAAAAAAGAAAAACCTGCCATAGTCGGTACGTGGAAACTCATAACAGGAACGACCATAAAAGGCAAGGATACCTTGACTACGGATTATACCAAGACCCAAGAAATGATAAAGCTCATCAACGAGACACATTTCGCATTTTTAAGGCATGATTTGAAAAATGGGAAAGATAGCACGGCTGTTTTTGTGGCAGGCGGCGGCAGGTGTACTTTTGATGAAAATAAGTATACGGAACACCTCGACTATTTTAATGTGAGGGCGTGGGAGGGGAATCGTTTTGAATTTGAATATAGTATTCACGGGGATACCTTAATAACAAGAGGGCTTGAGCTGGATTATATCAATATCGAGCAATATTGTCGGGTGGGGGAGTGGTGACGGGTCGTCTTTCAATGGATGATGGCCGTCTTTCACTCGTTGTCGGCTGTCTTTCGTAAGGAGATGGGCCGTGGAATTAATTTGGATTATTTCTTTTTGGCGGGTTAGCTTTCTTTTTTTTGTGCAGGAAAGCATACTTTTTCTTCTGCCCATGGGCGGATTGATCGAAACCGTCTTTAGTTTCCCCTTTTTACCCTAAAAAGCTTTTTTTTTATCTCAATAAAATTTACCTGCTGCGCTACCTTTGTGTTATTAATTAATCAAATTCAAATAACAATGACAAACAAGGAAGCATTAATGGCTTTTTATGAAAAAGCACTAACTGTAAATACAGAAACAAGACCAGAACCAGTA
Organism: Saprospiraceae bacterium; assembly: GCA_020627865.1. Lineage (GTDB taxonomy): Bacteria > Bacteroidota > Bacteroidia > Chitinophagales > Saprospiraceae > JAHDGC01. Next base: position 4,320 of record JAHDGC010000074.1, read on the forward strand.
TTAGCAGCAATTTTGGCGGATAATTTTGTTTCTAAAGGTTCGGTTGAATCTAAAACCAAAGAGCAACTGACGGGGCAGTTAGGATTCTTTTGGAAGCTGATTCCAGATTTGAAATGGGTGCCACAAGAAGTATTAAATGATGGAAATAAATATATTGTTAGGAGTTTAGCTTCTGGAACACCCAATGGAGATTTTATGGGCTTACCTACCGATGGCACAAAATCATTTAAAATTATGACCATCGACATTCACACTATTGTTGATGGAAAGGTTCAGGAAGTTCATCACTTGGAAGATTGGGGAACGGCCATGAAACAATTAAAATCATGAAACAATTATTCTGAATTGCCTTATTAGCCTATCAATTTTGATGTTACGGTTCAGGCACTTACACCAGTATTTAAACTTATTTCTGTCCTTTCACATAAGGATAACTTAAATCAAAATGATAAAGAAAATATTATGGAAGAGCAATCAAAAACAACTATGGATGTTGCCATGAAATTTATGGATGCCATGGGAAAAGGAGACATGGAAACCATGGTAAGTTTAATGGACGATGATATGGTTTGGCAAAATGAAGGTGACAAAGCCATGCCTTGGATTGGCCCTTGGAAAGGTAAAAAAGTAATTCTAGAAACCTTCTTGCCTTTGTTTATGGAGCATTTTAAAACGACTAAATGGGTGACGGAAGACGCCATTTCAAGTGGAGATGTCGCAGCTTTTTTTGGTCAAATGAAAGGCATTACTTTGAAATCCAACAAAGAAACTACGGAGTTTACTTTTGCCTTAAGGGTAAGGGTTGCCAATGGAAAAATTGTGCTTTGGAATTGGCTAGAAGATAGCTATGCCGTTTCACAAGCATTTAACAATAATAAAAAATAGTATGTCAAACCATACCAACTCAAAAATTCCGATTTGGGTAAATATTGTTCAAGTCATCCTCATACTAATCATGTTGGGACAAGTTTACATGTACTTTTTTAATCATCAAATGATGGCAGATACTGGCGTTATAGTAGAGGGAGCACCAATGCTAAACCTTGTCTATGAGATGGGAGCAAGAACCTTCGTAATGGTCATTGCATCCATCTATGTCATCATTACACAAGACCCAAAACAATTTCTTGTGGTCTTACTAATGAATATCGTTCGAGAAGGTCAAGAGATGATAATTGATCCGCTATATCCCGTCTTAAATGCACCAGCTTCACCGACAGTTGATTTTTGGATTCATGTTGTGATTGTCGCAATTGAAGTATTAGCATTTATAACTGTTTTTAGGTTGTCAAGAAAACAATAGTTACCGAACAACTTAAGTAAATAAGGCAATACTCCACTGGGGAATATGATCAAGGAATTGACAAGATGATTTTTCCTGTGTTTACATTCTAAAGTTCATCAATTGATGAACTTTAGAATCAGGATTATGGCGCTCCGCCCTGTTTGAACAACCGCTCTACCAATGCCCTTGTTAGCTTCCGCCCAGCCGCCTTTTCCTTCAAGGTATCAAAGCTATACCGGAAATCACAACCTTCTTTCCACAAGCTGCACCCGTAAGCTGTTTTGCCCCGCATGACTTTTCCCTTTTTGCATTTCGGACAATCTGGAGGAGGAGCTTTTTTTGTATTGCTAGTTTTATTCGATACCTTTTTTGCAAGAGCAGCCGTTCCCATTTGAGGCGTTGCCTTTTCTTCCAGATACAGTTCGAAATTATCATTAAATTTTAACTTGCCCTGTTTTTTTAGTTTACCTTCCTTAAAACCTTTTAGTAAAATGGTATGCCCAGAATCCAACAATCTTTTCAATTGGAGTTCCGGTAATTTTTTTTGCATAAACTTAAACGGCAATCTAAAATTACAACCTTCCTTGTAGCGGCTACAACCATAGGCCGCCTTGCCCTTTAGCATTTTACCGGCCTTGCATTTCGGGCAGGTGGCTTCCACAATATTTTTGGATGCGGTTTTCTTTCTTGACTTTCGGGGAGCGGCATTCTTCGTTTTGGAAAACCCGTTGCTCTTAGTCGGCGAAGCAATGCGTGGTCTTCCCGTTTCCATACGGACATCGTCTACCAATTTGGTAATCATGGTTTTCATGTCGGCGATGAATTGCTGGGGCGCGTGGGTGCCGGCTTCAATATCGCGAAGTTGTTTCTCCCACTGTCCGGTCAGTTCTGCCGATTTTAATAAATCAGATTGTATGGTATCAATAAGTTGAACCCCTGTTTCTGTCGGGTGGATTAATTTCCTGACGCGCTTGATGTATTTTCTTCTAAATAACGTTTCGATAATAGCGGCTCTTGTCGAAGGGCGACCAATCCCATTTTCCTTCATCAATTCCCGCAACTCTTCCTGATCGACTTGTTTGCCTGCCGTTTCCATTGCCCTGAGCAAGGTCGCCTCGGTATAATACTTTGGTGGCTTGGTCATCTTCTTTATCAGGCTAGGCTCGTGCGGGCCGGATTCCCCTTTTTCAAAAGCTGGGAGAATTTTTTCGTCGTCTTCCTTGCTTGCTTCCTTTTTACCATCCTTATTTTCTGTATCCGTGTTTTTCTTTTTGGGAAAAAGTACGCGCCAACCTTCTTCTAGGATTTCCTTTCCGGTGGCTTTGAATTTTACCCCATCTACTTCGCCGATAACTGTAGTATTTGCGACCAAGCAATCGGGATAAAAAATAGCAATAAACCTTCTGGCAATCGCATCGTATACATTTTTCTCATCTTGCGGAAGGTTTTTTTCATAACCCGTCGGGATGATCGCGTGGTGATCTGTTACTTTTTTGTCATTAAAAACCTTTGCCGATTTCCGGAGGGTTTGTCCTGCGAGTGGTTGGGTAAATTCACTGTAAGCACTCATCTTGCTTAAAATATCCGGTACTTTTGGGTAAACATCGTTGGGCAGGTAAGTGGTATCTACCCTTGGATAAGTAACCACTTTTTGTTCATATAATTTTTGAACAATCTTCAAGGTTTGTTCCGCCGTGTAAGAAAAACGTTTGTTGCAATGCACCTGCAAGCCCGTCAGGTCAAAAAGTCGGGGCGGGTATTCCTTCCCATTTTTTTTCGTAGAAGAGAGGATAACGAATGGCTTTCCGGTTACCCTTTGTAACAATGTTTCTCCATCTTCCTGTTTTTGAAAACGACCTTTCTCATAATGAAAATCAACCTCTCGATAAATGGTGTGTAATTCCCAGTAAGGTTCGGGAACAAACTCGATGATTTCTTTGTGTCGTTTGACCACCATTGCCAATGTCGGTGTTTGCACTCTTCCGATGGAAAGTACCTGTTTGTAACCGCCATATTTTAGAGTGAAAAGTCGCGTAGCATTCATTCCCAATAACCAATCCCCGATGGCTCTTGAGCTTCCAGCATAATATAGTCGATCAAACTCTTTTGCATCCCGGAGGTTCTGAAATCCGGCACGGATCGCCTCCGGTGTCAGGGACGAAATCCAAAGCCGTTGCACTTGCCCTTTGTAGTTGGCTTGTTTCATAACCCAGCGTTGGATCAATTCTCCTTCTTGCCCCGCATCCCCACAATTGATAACGGTATTTGCCTTTTTGAAAAGCCCTTTTACAATTTTGAATTGTTTCTTGATACCCGTGTTTTTCTTTAACTTGGTTTCAAATTTTTGTGGTAACATGGGCAAGCTGTTCAGGCTCCATTTTTTCCAATCTGGGGTATAATCGTCTGGTGTCTTAAGTTCACAAAAGTGGCCAAAAGTCCAGGTAACACAATAGCCGTTGCCTTCGAAGTATCCATCTTTACGGGCACTGGCTCCGATGATTTTTGCGATTTCTCTGGCGACACTGGGTTTTTCTGCTATACAAACTTTCATATTTTCCTCACAGTTGGATTAATTTTTAATTACCACAAGGTAAAACAAAATAAGTTTTTGTGCAAACAAATTGTGGGTTATTTGCTTTTGTAATTGCCTGCTCATCCGGTATGGTATTGAAGATGCTAAAAAGTAGAGGCTGATCTACCATTTTCCATTGGATTGCAAAAGTTATTAAACTCATAAAACAAAAAACAATCAAACCCAAAAGGGGATGTGATTGCTTTTTGCTGAATCATTTGCCTTGTCTGTAGAAAAATTATCCATTAGGTTAGATAAGATGGAAGAGGAACTTACAACACCTAATGCACCTGTTGGGGAACGACTTTGGTTGTTGGAAAAATTAAACGAAATCCGAAAGGAAAATTGTTAACCCTTCGAATTTCGCTGCTTATTTTCATGGCGATGTCTTTTTATTCCTTAAATTTAATTCCCTTCCCTTTCGCTTGTTTTTTCAAAGACTTTATAACAGAGTTATTTAGGGTTACACTATCCTTTTGGGTTTTTTCCTGTTCTTTAATATAAATCCGCCTTTGCTCATTGAGTGTGTTAATCTCTGCCTTGATGTTTTCTCTTTCTTTTAGTTTTAAAGAGATTTCTACCTCAATTTCATCCACCTCCTTTCCCTTGTATTTTTCCGGTAATTTTGATTTTTCCTTAAGAATAGATTTGTCTTTTTGGTAAGCATCCAGCAAGTCCCATTTTTCATTGGAATAATTTTTTGAGCTTTTAAAAACGGCTCTTTCCACTTCGTTGGATTTGCTATACGATAAAGCGTTTGCATCTTGGGTGCGCTGGTTCTGGACATATGATTTGCCCTCTTTGCCAAAGGGGATATAGGTTGTATTTAATTGTTGGTTCAGTGCAGAAATCCTATCATCATAAGGAGAGCTGATGTAAACAGTTTGTTGATTATGGTCTATATTCATGTAATTTCCTTTGGCCAAATCAGCTCCTGTCTTCCAGTTTAGCTGGATACCTTTTTCCACATCGCCACAGAAAATAGTGTTGATAATAATGTCTTTTCGGGTAGCCATTTTACAAGACATGGTGTAAGGAATATTTCCCTGTGCGAAGGATTCATTCCCTGCAATATATATCAAACGCAGTTCTTGATCCTTGCTGCTCCATTCTAATTCATCTAGTGAAGTCTTAATCACATGACCACAGTATTCATCTCCTCCACTGGTACGTAGGGCAAACAATTTTTGAGAGATTAAATCCATATCGGTTGTGAAAGGGCTAACTTGCCGGATGTATCCGGATTGGCTACTTAGGCGAGTATTGCCGTATTCATATAGTGCAATTTGTAGGAGAGGAGTGTCTCCATTTTGTTCTGCGCGACTGAGTTCTCCGACAATCTTCCAGAGTTGAGATTTTGCCTGTTCGATCAGGCCGTCCATAGAGTTACTGGTATCGAGGAGCAAGGCTACTTGTATGCTTTCTTGATCGGTGGGTATTTCTGTGCCTCTGTCTGGATTTTCTGTAGCGGGATGAAATAGGCCAAAATGTAGTGCCCAATTGTAGGCTGCTTTTACATAGGTGACGTAGGCAAGCCCCATAATGATGATAAGGGCTGTGGGCAAAAATAGGGATTTTATATTTTTCATAAAGATAAGTATTTTGAGGAATGGTAAGTACTTACTTAATTCCTATAGGTGTTTTAATGCTTCAAATTTCTGGGGAAAAAATAGTAAATAAAATACAGACTTTGTGAGTGAGGCTTTTGTCGTGGTAAATGAGTCGATTGGCTTGGTGGGATAGCCGAAATGATGGTTTTTCTGTCAAATGGGTTTGTGAAAAAAGCTTATCTTGGGGATTGAAAAATAGGAGAAACGTGGGGATAGGGGATTAGTGCTTCGATGGTTTTATCTTGGACAGAAAGTACTTTTATTAAATCATCATTCCTTATGTTTTTGTGAAATGTATATTATTATATTGTATTTTTTATTTTTAAATTTAAAAGGCCGCCCTTATCAGGGCGGGTAACCCACCCAAGCAACCACGAGACCGTTCCCCATTTTCGGGGTCTCTTCGACAAGCCATAAGCTTGCCCCTTCTGTTGCCGACTTTTCGGCAAAGAATTATGTACAAGGAGCCTTTACTCCCCTGAACACACCAAGCAACCGGATCCGCATCGCTTCATGCATTCTTACGAATAAATTTGATTTGCCTATTACTCGATTATTCTTAAAAGAAACAAGTAAAGGAAAACCTTAAAACTAAATGATGTTGATTGTATTTTCTACTATCTCATTTGGAGGCTGCTTTATTAAACAACTAAAACAAAAAGATAAGCAAAAACTTACACAAATATAACAATAATAACCCATAGTGCAAATTTTTTGTTTATATTTTATGCATAATATGCTTATTTTGTGATCTCTGCCTTATTTTAGAGCCAATCCATGATGACCAATATGACTAAAGAATCGTTATGTTTATATAAATTATTCATTCACCAACATAAAAGATAAAAATGAAATCTATAATCATATTTTTATTAAATCTATTGATGATAACGACTTCATCTGCACAAGCGTACAATAATGCTTTGAAGCCTATTGTCGATTCGTTTTTACAAACATATAAGGTACCCGCTATTGCCGCAAGTGTCGTAAAAGCGGACACTGTTCTGTATGGTATCACTGGCGTTAAAAGGCAAGGGACCAATCAAAGGGTTGATTTTGACTCCAAGTTTCATATCGGTTCCAATACAAAGGCGATAACGGCTATGATCGCAGCTAGGCTGGTGGAAGAAGGGGGAGTAAAATGGGACACTAAAATAACGGAAGCAGTTCGGGAATTAGAAGGAAAAATTCACCCCGCATATAATGATGTAACACTGGAAAATTTATTGTCAAATAGGGGGAAGGTGCAGCCTTTCGAGGAGGATAATAGCAAAGAGTGGAAAAATATGCCGAGTATAATTGGTCAATCCGAAAACTCCAAATTAGCATTTACTCAATATGCTTTAAATCTGAAACCTGCCATCCCAGAAGACAAAAATCATGTGTATTCGAATGGGGGATTTATAGCCGCAAGTTTAATGTTGGAAAGTGCCAGTGGTAAATCATGGGAGGAGCTGGTGGTGGAAACCTTTAGCCCTTTAGATTTTGATTACTATATTGGATTCCCAAGTCAGGAAAACCCAAGTGCAACTTATGGGCATCAAAAAAAATTAAAAAAATATCGATCCGTTGCGCCCGAAGAGGAATATCCATTAGATAACTATTTTGCTCCTGCTGGCAATTTATCTATGAACATAGTTGACCTTTCCGAGTTGATGCAATTACATTTGCTTGGTCTTTTAGGGGAAAACAATATCTTAAAGTCGGAAAGTTTCGAGCAACTACATTTCGGTTTTCCAGATTATGCATTAGGGTGGTACAATGGGAATATAGGAGAAACCACGCAAAAGTTTAGCTATCATGGTGGGAGTTTAGGGACGTATTCTTCGGCTATCATGCTAAGTGCAGACAGGGAAGTGGCAATCGTTATTTTGGTGAATTCGGATGATAAAAATACAACGAAGTTGAAAAATGAATTGAGAACTTTATTGTGGCAAAAATATGGCAATGATTAATCAAAATATGAACTTATGGTAGCATTTCGGATCGCAAAAATAAATGAATTAGGTGAAATAGAAAAAATAGCTAGAGCAACTTGGCCGGATACTTTTGGGGATATTATGGCCAAAGCACAAATTGATTATATGCTTGATTTGATTTATAATGAAGCTTCATTAAGAACACAAATTCTGAACAAAAAGCATACTTTTATTTTGGCATTAAAAGAAAAGGAACCCATTGGTTATACTTCTTATGAACTGAACTATAAGCAGGAACCGCAATTAATGATACATAAACTTTACCTGTTGCCTTCAGCTCAAGGATTAGGAATCGGGAAAAGGATGATTGAGTTTTTATCAGGAATTGCACTTGAAAATAATAATAGGAAAATTAGACTTCATGTATATTTTGACAATGCAGCTGCTATAGGTTTCTATGAAAAACATGGATTTATAAAAGTAGGTATTGAGAAAACAGATATTGGGAAGGGATACATTATATTAGACGATGTGATGGAGAAAACGTTAAGGTAACTTATTTATGATTGACCAAAGATGCATAATATTAGCAGTATTTTTGTTGTTTACTTCTTCTTTGTTTGCACAAGAAGATAAAAGTAAGCAATTTGTTGCACAAAAAGAGCTTTCGAGGGCAGAAGCCATGAAGGCAACGGATCCGAATGCTGCGATTAAAATAATTGAAAGCTTTTTGCGTCAGAAACGGAAAAAGAAAAATCGAAATTTAGAGGCCGAAGCATACATGTTGTTGGGTGATATTTATATGGAAACAGGGCAGCAAGATGGTGCGAAAGAAAGATATGAGCAAGCTGCCCTTTTGCTGGGGGAAATTAATGCGCCTCACCTCCGTGTTCGGAATTATTCCACGCTTGGAAATCTCTATCTTGATGAAGGGAATATCAAACTCGCCCATGAAAATTTTTCAAATTGTTTGCGCATGAAAGCGAGTCAGTCTACCTTGATGAAATGTGAAGTAGGGATGGCTAATCTGGATTTTGTTACGGCAAATTACGAGCGTTCCCTTGAGAAATACAATGCTATTCTGGATAAGCATACGCCTTTGCTGGATAGCTTGACCCTTGCTAAAATTGAGGCCAGAAAAACGCAAATATTCGTTGCCCAAAAAAGATTACCAGAGGCACGATTGTCTTACAATAGTTCTCAAAATTCATTCCCGAATAGTTATCCCGTTCTCGAAAAAGATTATGTTGTTATTGAAGAGGCAACAGACTCTATTTTGAATAATACAAAAAATATAGAGGATAAGATTCAGCTGCGACAGGAAAATCTAGACTATAAGCAAAACCGAAATTTTTCTAGTAATGCCATTATTTCTGAACAACTGGAGTTGGCTGATTTGTATCTGGAGAAAGGTGAAGTTAAGGAAGCTGAAAAGTATGTTAATGCCTCAAAATCATTGGTAGAGAAAGAAGTTGACCCAGAACAAAAAGCGCGGGTTTTTAAGAAATCATCCGAAGTCAGTAAGCGTAGGGGAGCGTTACGGGAAGCGGTTGAGGACTTCTCCAATTATACTTCGGCCAGTGAGAAAACAATTGAAAAAAAGGAACGGGAACTGAAAAATAAAATTAAAATTTTAAGGAATCAAAGCAATATCGACATCTTGGAAAAAGATGCACAACTGGAAGAAAAGGAGGCTTTGCTTTTGCAAAATCAAATCGAAACCCAAAAATTACTCATCGGATTTTTGGCCGTGTTGTTGCTGGCGGCGCTGATCTCTTTTTATTTTATCATGAAAAATGTAAGGGCAAAGCGAAAAGCAAATACATTGTTGTTGTTGAAATCATTACGAACCCAAATGAACCCGCATTTTATTTTCAACGCCCTCAATAGTGTTAATAATTATATTGCTCGCAATGATGAACGGGCAGCCAATAAGTTCCTGACAAAATTTTCTCGATTGATGCGGATGGTGCTGGATTACTCCCAGAAAGACTTTATCCCCTTTGAGGATGAAATGCAGTTGATCGAACTTTATCTGGATTTGGAACACTCCCGCTTCCGTGATAAATTTGATTTTACGATAGAAAAAAAGGGGACTGATGATTTTGTGGATGTGGAAATCCCGCCCATGTTAATCCAGCCCTTTATCGAAAATGCAGTCTGGCACGGACTCCGCTACAAAACCGGAAAAGGGCATTTAAAATTATCCATAAGGAAAACAAAAGACGCTATCGAAATTGTCATCGAAGATGATGGTATCGGTCGAGAAAAGTCAAAAGCCATTAAAACCAAGAATCAGAAAAAATACAGGAGTACCGGTATGAAAAATGTGGATAAAAGAATTGCCTTGGTCAATGAAATTTACGGTAAAAATTATAAAATTGAGGTGACGGATTTGTTGGGTAATGTAGAAGAACCAGGAACGAGGGTTAAGATTAAATTGTGATGTATATTGTAATCATGATGTTGTTAATAGTTCCATAGGAACGGTATGTCATTGCCAGTTATGTAAATGACTGGAATATGAAAATTGCAATAATCTAAAACAAATTATGAATGAAAGCCATCATCATAGAAGACGAATTAGACAGCCGTGAAACGCTCCGGAATTACCTTGGGAAATACTGCCCGGAAGTGAAGTTGCTTGCAGAGTGTCCAGATATTAAGGAAGGGAAAGCAGCTATTCAGAAGCTGCATCCCGAACTGGTTTTTCTCGACATTGAAATGCCTTACGGCAATGCTTTTGACTTGTTGGAGCAATTAGGGGAAACTAATTTTGAAATTATTTTTGTAACGGCTTTTAGCCAATATGCCATCCAAGCTTTTAATCGAAGTGCCGTCCATTATATCCTAAAACCACTAGACATTGATGAATTGATTTTGGCCGTTGGCAAAACGAAGGAACGTCTCAAGGCGAAACAAGAAGTGAATCATACCCGCCTTTTATTAGATAATTTATCGGCTGGAAATATCGGGAAACAAAAGATTGCTTTGCCTTTGATGGATGGTTTTGAAGTGGTGCGGATTCAGGAAATTGTATATTGCGAGGCCAATGATAATTTTACCCATTTTCATTTTGTGGATGGAAGTAAATCCTTGATTTGTCGAAAATTAAAATTCTATGAGGAGCATTTCTCTGACCTGAATTTTTGTAGAGTCCACCGTTCTTTTTTGATTAATCTGGATTATGTAAAACGCTACATCAAGGGCAAAGGCGGAACCGTAATTATGGAGAATGGAAAACAGATTCAGGTCGCCAATGCAAGGAAGAAAGCATTTCTAAATAAATTTACGTAAAGGCGTCACGCTTACGCCTCCCTATCAACAAGTACGAATGCATCTGACATCTGCCAGCGAAGCGGTCTGACATCTGAAAGCGAAGCGATCTCAGACATGTCAAGGGGCTAAAAAAGGAAAAAGCAGCCAAATCTCTTTAGATTGAAACTGCTTTTGGGATTCGGT
>JAHDGC010000075.1:0-14594 GCA_020627865.1 Saprospiraceae bacterium
GAGGTTATTGAAGGTATTCCCATATTGTCGCCTTCCTTCTGTATCCCATAATCCATGATAGGCTGATTTCAAAATGTCATAGACTTCAATATAATTTTCATAAGGAGTAGAACGGTCATTTTGTAAGGAAACTACCGCTTTATTGGGGCTAGAGGGGCGATCTTTCCGTCTTGTTTTATTCATGATAAATTCTTGCACCTCCGTTTTCAATTGATTAATCTCTAGCTGTTCTCCTTCAAACATCAATTCGCCAGCACCATTGATCTTAACAGAAAGTACATTTTTTGAGGGTGGATTTACCGTGGCATCCTGTTCATAAGGCGGTAATTTTACCATAATGCCCTTATCTTCGACGATGGTTGTGGTTACCAAAAAGAAAATTAGGAGTAAAAAAGCGATATCAGCCATTGATCCTGCCGAAATGGCATTATCCATCCGTTTACGTTTCTTTGAAAACATAATGTTATTGTTTTAAGATAATTCTAATAAAAAAATGAAAACTTTCGACAGATGGATATTGTTATAGATGGGGAAAGTCAGCTTTTTGGTGTACGGTTTTAAAATCTAGCACTGTCTGTCCTGCAAAATGCACACAAGTCTTAAAGTCTAATAGCTAAAATCTAGCGTCTAATGTCTAAAATCTGACCGCTATACCGTAACTTTGTAACATCGGCACATGCCATAATTATTTATCCATTGGAAGAAACACTATTGCATAAAAATACCGAAGATAACGACCCAACCGCAGCGTCTCGTAAACGCGATCACATTGAATTAGCTTTCAAATCGCAGATTGCTGACGGCACCCTCGACGAGCGTTTCTTCTACGAACCACTACTTGCTGCTCATCCTGAGAAAAATAGTTACCCCCAACTGCAATTTCTGGGAAAAACGATGAAAGTTCCCATCTGGGTTTCCAGTATGACTGGCGGCACGGCATGGGCAAAGACCATAAATCACAACCTAGCCAAAGCTTGCCAAGATTTTGGGATGGGTATGGGATTGGGTTCTTGTCGTTCTTTGCTCTTTAGTGATGAAAACCTGCCAGATTTTGATGTTAGGAAAATTATGGGTGATGATTTGCCGCTTTATGCCAATTTGGGCATTGCGCAGGTTGAAGAATTAGCAGATGCTTCAAAGCTAGATACGATTCGGATTCTGGTAGACAAATTGAGTGCTGATGGGCTTATTATCCATGTCAATCCGCTACAAGAATGGCTACAACCAGAAGGAGACCGATTCAAGCGGCCTCCCTTGGATACCATCCGGCAAGTCCTTGAATTTTTCCCCGACATGAAAGTTATCGTAAAGGAAGTCGGGCAAGGTATGGGAAAGGAAAGCTTGAAAGCATTATTCCGACTTCCTTTAGAAGCCGTTGATTTTGCGGCAAGCGGAGGAACTAATTTTGCTAAGCTAGAAATGCTACGTGGAGACCAAACCCGACACGCTATTTTTAGTAAATTGGCTCATATTGGGCACGGTGCTGCGGAAATGGTGGGTTTCAGTAATGAAATAAAAGCGGAATTAGGCTCGAAAATGTGCTGTAATCAAGTAATTATTTCAGGAGGAGTGCAAAATTTTTTGGATGGATACTATTTAATTAATAAATTAGCAATATCCTGCGTTTATGGCCAAGCCAGTAGTTTCCTGAAATATGCCAGGGAAGATTATGAAGTGCTTTATAATTATGTAGATACACAAATACAGGGGCTGGAATTGGCCAATGCCTTTTTAAAAGTGAGAACCTAAGCATGGCGACAGAAAAATCAGTTAGTGGCTTTTCCAAGATGTCCAAGCGGAAAAAACTCCGTTGGCTTGTGGAGAATTTCTTCAAAGATCCCGAGAAAGTAATGCGGGAATTGATGAGTTTTTGGCATTCCAGCGAAGAACAGCAACGGATTCTTGATGGATTCAGTGAAAATACACTGAGTAATTATCCCATGCCCTTTGGGGTCGCTCCGAATTTCATCATTAATGGGAAAACCTACTGTGTCCCGATGGTGATAGAGGAAAGTTCAGTGGTGGCTGCTGCTTCCAGTGCTGCAAAATTCTGGATGAATAGAGGTGGCTTTAAGGCCAAAGTCCTTTCTACGCTAAAAGTTGGACAAGTTCATTTCTATTGGAAAGGCAAGCTCCAAAAGCTGGAATCCGTTTTTGATTTATTAAAAACAGCATTACTCCAGAATACGGCCCCGATTACGGCCAACATGGAACAGCGTGGTGGTGGCATCACTGCAATTGAGTTACTGGACTTTTCTAGGGAAGAAGCCAACTATTATCAGTTAAAAGTCAGCTTTGAGACTTGCGACTCTATGGGGGCCAATTTCATCAATTCTGTCTTGGAGTCTTTTGCTGAGACACTTTCCAATTTTGTCGCCACTCATCCGGTTTTTGATGATGATGAGAAGGATATCGAAATCATCATGTCCATTTTGTCGAATTTCACCCCAGAATGTTTGGTTAGAGCATGGGTAGAGTGTCCGATTGAAGATTTGGGTAGCTTTGAGGGTGGGATTGATGCAGAGGCTTTCGCCCAAAAGTTTTGTAGAGCTATCCGGATTGCTTGGCTTGATCCATACAGGGCGACAACCCACAACAAGGGTATTTTTAACGGCATTGATGCTGTCGTTATCGCAACGGGGAACGACTTTCGGGCTATTGAAGCTTGTGGCCATACCTATGCTAGTCGCTCAGGGCAATATCGGAGCTTGAGTAAATGTACAATTGAAAATGGCATTTTTAAATTCTGTTTGGATATTCCCCTAGCACTCGGCACTGTTGGAGGGTTGACCAATTTGCACCCTATTGCACGGTGTAGCTTGGAAATGTTGGGAAATCCCTCGGCAGAGGAGTTGATGCAGATTATTGCCACAACGGGTCTTGCACAAAATTTTGCTGCTGTAAAATCTTTGGTAACGACAGGTATCCAAAAAGGGCATATGAAGATGCACTTGTTGAATATTCTAAATCACCTCAAGGCTACGGAAAGTGAAATTGAAAAGGCTGAGGCCTATTTTGAAGATCGACAGATTTCTTTCAATAGTGTACGAATTTTTATTAATCAGTGCCGGAATGAGAATTCGGCGGTGTAGGGTTGTATTATCGCTATAACCGAAAAAATAGATTCTTATATAATCTCTAATTCTTACGTTCCAGCCATTTACATGACTGGCAATAACATGTCGTTTCTATGGAATTCATATTCAAAAGTCAGGAAAGTTATTTCTATAGTTTTAAAATTCATTTTTTGGCAAATTGAGACCAATCATTAGGCCTACGGCCAAATTTTCCGGTCAAAGACCGTTTTTTGTCCGCTTACAACAATCCTTCGGATATGTTGTAGCAAACAGTTCAATTTTTTTGCAAAAATTGTCAGAGAACCGAAAAAAATAAAGCGCCACTAAAAAAACCTCATTCGGGCCAAGCGATCCAAATGAAAGTTGGTATCTCCTAATGTTTGCTGCACCACCCTTGCCCGTTTTAAAAAGAAGCCAATCTCTTCATCGTCAGTCATCCCTATCCCGCCAAATAGTTGGATACCTTCATTAGAAACCAGTTGGTAGATTTCTCCTAATTTGGCTTTCGCCAAACTTGCCAATCTCGCTAAATCAGGACTATCTGCATCAATCGCCTTCAAAGCTTTTATAACAATTGACTTGCACAATTCGATTTCACAAAACATCTTGGCAGCACGATGTTGAAGTGCTTGAAAAGTTCCAATGATTACGCCGAACTGTTGTCGTTCTTTGAGATAGGCTATTGTTCTTTCAAAGGCTTCATTCACGCCACCCAACATTTCTGCTGCTAGGCCAATCCGAGCAATGTCTAATGTTTTTTCTAAAAGCGCGTATCCACCATTTGTAAATCCGTCTAACCTTGAATTTGCCGAAATTTTTACATCTTTAAAATGAACTAAGGCAGCATTGCGGCTATCCATCATGATTATGCGCTCTGTTGTTATTCCTTCAGTCTTGGCATCTACGACGAACAATTCAATTCCTGCCTCCTCATCTACAGCTCCGTTAGTACGTGCGACTACAATAAATTTATCAGCTACATGCCCATCCAACACCATTTTTTTTGTGCCATTGATAACATAGCTATCTCCTTGTAGGGTAGCCGCCGTTTTCACGAGCTTAGGAGCATGATGCTTGCCCTCCTCACTTGCAAAACCAATGACTATATTCCCTCCGGCAATTTCGGGAAGCAGTTGTTCTTTCTGCATGACATCCCCCCCCAGCCTAATTGCTGTACCACTCAATAAAACGGTAGAAACCAAGGGGGAAGCTGTTAAAGTTCGGCCTGTTTCTTCGAGTACTTGCCCAAGGCCGGTGTATCCGAATCCGAGTCCACCATAAGCTTCCGGGATGACCAATCCACTCAGTCCCAAGTCAACCATTTCTTTCCACAGCTCTTTATCAAAGCCTATAGGGTCGCTGTCATCTCTTAGTTTCCGGAGATTTGTTATTGCTCCTTTATTTTTCAACAATTCTTTTACTGATGTTTTGAGCATTTGCTGCTCTTCTGTTATGATTAGAGGCATGATTTTATTTTTGTAAGTTGTAAGCATTAAGTTATAAGCTGTAGGCTGTAGGCTTCTTTATATGCTGATTTTATGTTTGTTATAATTTTTACGCGTTTGTTGTTACGAAGAAGGTAAACCTAAGATTCTTTTTGCAATAATATTCAATTGTATTTCTGATGTTCCGCCTTCGATTGAATTTCCTTTGGTTCGGCAAAACAACCGGGCAAGCTGTCCTTCATTAGAAGCTTCTCCCTCCCATGCTAAACCGTCGTATCCTTGAAGCGCCAGCATCAATTCGTATCTACTGATGTTGAGTTCGGTACCGTAGTATTTAAAAAAGGAGGATAAAGCTCCGGAGTTGTTTCCGGCTTTGGCCTCATCAATTATTCTTTCAATGGTATAGTCAAAAATAGCTTCATCCATTTCAAATTTGGCTACCTTGGATCGTAATATAGAATCCGATAAAATGCCGTTGGTTAAGCCGATGCATTCTTGGGCAACTTCAGATAGCTGTGGCGGTGTCCCTGTTTCGCCTACCCCTCCAATCATTTGCCGTTCATGTGTCAGTAGATATTTGGCTATAGTCCAACCTTGCCCTGGTTCGTTGATCAGATTTCCTTTAGGCACTTTTACATTATCCAGAAAGGTTTCTGTAAAAGGCGACTTGCCACTAATCAGTTTTATAGGACGTGTACTTACGCCTTCCGAAGCCATATCAATTAAGAGGAAACTAACTCCTTTGTGCTTGGAAACTTCAAAATTGGTACGCACCAAACAAAATATCCAATCTGATTTATCGCCGTAAGAAGTCCAGACCTTTTGACCATTCACCAAGTAGTGGTCTCCCATGTCTTCGGCTTTGGTTTGCAGACCCGCCAAATCGCTGCCTGCCCCCGGCTCACTATACCCTTGACACCAGCGGATTTTTCCCTGAACAATTTCAGGCAAATACTTTAGTTTTTGTTCCGCTGTAGCAAATTTCAACAAGGCCGGCCCTAACATAGAAATACCAAAGCTGAATAGTGGTTTGCGGCACCCTAGCTTGGTCATTTCTTCTGTCAAGATTTTGTGTTCTATATTATTCAATCCGCCACCACCATATTTTTCTTCCCAGTAAGGGACAATCCATTTTTTTTCGAGCATCCGTTCAAACCAGATTCTCTGGTCATCGGAAATGTATTTAGCATTTCGTCCCCCCCAATATAAATCATTTGGGCTTGTTACGGGTTGGCGCATGCTTTCTGGGCAGTTCGCCTCTAACCATGCTCGTGTTTCTTTGCGAAAAATGTCTAAGTTTTGTTTTATTGAGTCGTTCATGATTTTGAAGTTGTTGGTTGTATGCTTTAGGCTGTAAGCTATAAGCTTTAGGTTATAAGCTTTAAGTTGTAAGCTTTAGGCTCCTTTGGTATGCTGATGTCAGATTTAAGGCGTAAGTTATAAGCTGTAAGCATAGGCTATAAGCATTAAGTTATAAGTCTTTGATATGCTGATTTGGAGCGTATCGCAATTCAATATAAGCTAATTTATGCAAAAAAATTATATTTTAAACACTCTTTCAAAATAACCGTTCAGTTCATTAATTAAGACATCTTGCTCTTCCTCCTTTACTATTCCTGCGATAATTTTTGCCAATCGTTTTTTATATTCCAATTGCATCATCCTTCCGATTTGAATTCGTTGTGCTTGGGGGGAACCTGCACCGTGCATACTTTCCGTGAGGTAACCTACGGCGTTGCGGCCAAGGGTCATATTTTCGATAAGTCTTAAAATCCGTAAGCGATCTTCGGTATCCATATTTGCTTGGCCTCGTAAGTATTTTTTTAGTAAACCACCGATTACTGGATGATTTAAATCCTTTTCTGAAGGCAAGGTTGCGACCAGACCTCCGGCAAGATCTTGCGCTAAGCGACCAACTTCATAAGGCATTTTAGTAACATGATGCTTGCACACATTGGCCAACATTTCATCACAGATGTATGCACCGGATTTGGTCGCATAGCCTTGGTAAGAAGCAGCGATTCCAGTGCCGTAAATAGTTTCGTTCAGGTGGGTCATCTCTACCAGTTTGTCTTTGATGTGTGACACTTTTGGCACACCATTCATTTCCGCGATTGAAGCAGCGGCACCAATCAGGACATCCCCTACACCACTTTTACAAACATAACTTCTACGGTGATAGGTTGTAAATCGCTCGACCAACATCGCTGCAAAATCATATTCTCCATCCATGAAAATATATTCATTTGGAATAAAAACATTTTCAAAAATCACCATAGCTTCTTGTCCACCATATTGAGCATTTCCCACATCAATATTTCCCCCTTCCATGCTTCGGGTATCACAAGATTGCCGGCCATAAATATAAGTAATCCCTTCCGCATCGACAGGAACAGCTCCGATGATCGCAAATTCTTTATCAGCTTCTCCTAGGCGCATAGTAGGCATTACAACCAACCAATGGGAATTGATGCAACCTGTCTGATGCGCTTTGGCTCCACTAATGTAAACGCCTTGTTTTGTCCGTTTGGAGATGTGAACAAACATGTCTTTATCTTCTTGCAGATGTGGTGGCAAACTTCGATCTCCTTTTACATCTGTCATCGCACCGCCAACCACATAATTGTATTGATGCATTTTTGTCAGGAAACTTTTCAGTCTTTCATGATAGCCTTTCCCATACTTTTCATCCATTTCAAAAGTTACGGAGTAGAGCGCATTAAAAGCATCCATTCCGACACAACGCTGAAAACAAGTTCCGGTCAGTTGTCCAAGTTTACGTTGCATTTTATTTTGTAAAACAAGGTCTTCTACATTGGTACAAACATGCAAAAAACGACTTACTTGTTCGCCTGTAAAAGGGGAAACGACAGCGGCTAACTCTGGTGCCATTACCGCCAGATCATAGGTTTTGGCAAGGGCATTAATTGAGGGACGGATGATTGGGTGGTCAACGGGTTCATTGATTAATTCTCCCAAAAGATATACTTTTAAGTTTCGTCCTCTGAGGGAATTGACGTAATCTTCTCCGGTTACAATCTTTCGTTTTTTTTCTGCTTGTAGTGTTGGCATGATGTTTTATTTTGGGTAGAAGGATTAAGCTGTAAGTTATAAGCTGTAGGCTGTAAGTTATAAGCTGTAGGCTGTAAGTTATAAGCTCCTTTAATATGCGAATTTTGGGATTAAGTTGTAAGCATTATGCTGTAAGTAATAAGCGGTAAGCTTTAAGTTTCTTCAATATGTTGATTTATATTAAAAACTGCTACACTTATTTTGTTATCCATTAACTTTGAAAGGGATTTTTCTATTTGTTTGGAGCGGTATAAGCTTGTCCAATAAATTCAGCGACACAGGCGGGTTTTTCTTCTCCTTTTATTTCAAATACTACTTTTAAAATAAAACGGGCACCATCTGGTTTTTCGTCATAGGATAAGAGTGAAATCCTACCTCTAAGCTGTGCTCCGGAAACTGTAGCATTGGGGAAACGAACTTTATTCAGGCCATAGTTGACTCCCATCACGACATCATCTATGCTATAGCAATCATAGGAGAATTTGGAGGCGAAAGATAAAATCAAAAAACCATGTGCTACTGTCTTTTTATAAGGCGAATGCAATTTCGATTTTTCTGGATCGACATGAATCCATTGGTGGTCTTCGGTTGCTGCTGCGAAAGCATCGATACGTTCTTGAGTGATTGTAACCCAATCGGTCAGTCCTAATTCTTTGCCTACCCATGCTTTCATGTCGGATAGCTTTTTGAAGCTTGTCGAGTAGGCTGTTGTTTTTAAGGTTTGGTCTGGCATTTTTGTTTTTTAATGGTTAGGCTGTAAGTTATAAGCTGTAAGGGTCTTCGCGGTGTTGATTCTAGCTGTAGGCTTTAAGCTGTAAGTCGTAAGCTATAAGGGTCTTCGATATGCTGATTTTGAAATTTCATGATTTTTATATCATATCAGTGGCTCAAAAATACAAAATTCGTTATCGTTTAAATTGGATAAGCACCACCATTTGCATGTAAGGTAATGCCGCTTACAAAACCGGCTTCTTTAGAGGACAAGAATAAATAAGCATGGCCCATATCTTCGGGAGTTCCGATTCTTCCGACGGGTATCATTTTAATGCCTGCATCAATTACTGCCTGTGGCATACTGTCTGTCATTTCGGATTTTATAAAACCGGGTGCTACACAATTTACCGTGATGCCATATTTCCCAACTTCCCGACAAAGGGATCGGGTAAAACCTTGGGTTGCGGCCTTGGTTGCTGCGTAGTTGGTTTGGCCGAAGGCACCACACATCGCATTAATAGAGGAGGCTGACACTATCCTTCCGTAACGTGCTGCAATCATGTGTGGCAATACCGCTTTGGTTGTGACATAAAGGCCACTCAGGTTTACATTGATGACGGCATCCCATTCTTCTGCTGTCATTTTCATGAATGATCTGTCTCGTAGGATACCGGCGTTGTTGATTAAAATATCAATTCGACCATGCTTTTCCATAATTTCTGCAACGGCTGCTTCTACTGATGCTTTCGAGGTAATGTCTACCTTTTGGAAGAATATTTTCCCGCCTGTTGCTGTAATTTTTTTGGCGGTTTCTTCACCGATATCTAGTACATCCCAGATCGCTACGGTTGCACCTTCCTCACAAAATATTTTGCACACGCCTTCGCCAATTCCTCTGGCACCGCCTGTTACGATTGCGACTTGTCCTTCTAATTTTTTCATTGATTTGTTTTTTTGAGAGCTGTAAGTTGTAAGTTATAGGCTGTAAGCTCCTTTAATATGCTGATTTTGTTAGTTGTCTTGTAAGCCGTAAGCATTAAGCTATAAGCTCCTTTAATATGCTGACTTTTTGTTTTTAATTTCTATAAAATAATCTATCCGGCATTAAAGCCGCCATCTAATAACAATTGATGCCCGTTTACGTAAGAAGATTCATCACTGAGCAACCATACGATGGCTTTTGCGACTTCTTCTACAGAGCCGATACGTTTCATAGGCACCCGTACATTCGTACTGTAGTCCAATATTTTAGCTGGTACATTATCCAAAATGGCGGTTTGTACAAATCCGGGACAAACCGAATTCACCCGCACATTATAAGCCCCATATTCTAAGGCTGCACTCTTGGTCAATCCGACAACTCCATGTTTTGCGGCGGCATAAGAACTACCTCCTCCCACTCCATTTAAACCAGCAAGTGATGCTACATTTACAATGCGGCCACCACCTCTGGGTAACATGTATTTGAGTTCTTCTTGCATACAGTAAAAAACACCGGAGAGACAAACCGACAACATGTTTTCCCATTTTTCAGACGGGATTTCGTGCAAAGGTTTCATGCTACCACCTATACCGGCATTGTTAACCGCCAGATCCAAGCCTCCTTCTTCAGTAAATATATTGTTGCAAATTTTAACAATATCCTCTTTTCGAGCAACATCCAGTTTATAAAAAGTGGCATACCCACCCGAATCATTAATCATTCGGGTGGTTGCCTTGCCTTCTGTTTCATTCAAATCTGTGACCATTACTTTCGCCCCTTTTTCTGCCAGCAGCATGGCTGTGGCTCGACCTATTCCCATGGCGGCACCAGTCACAAATGCAATTTTATTTTTTAATGAATCCATTGTTTGTTTGTTCGTTCTTTGATAATTTTTGCACTTCTAATTTTCCAGACATTGACATGACTGCCTGCCTGACAAGTTCACGCAGACAGGGCAATGACATTTCGTTCCTATGGAACTCGCACCTAAATACGCATTCAGAAACTCTGAAATTTATTTTTTTTGTAAAATTGTCAAAGACTATTATTCTTTGTTCCGAAGGCGTATCTTAAAGTTCCTAAAATACGGGTTCCGATTTCGGGCATTAGCGGATACGTTCTATATTTAGTATTAAAAACATTATCTACAGACAAACTTACAAAAAGATTCTTTCTAAACTTGTATCCAACATTCATATCTACCAAAGATCTTGCTTCAACCGTTCCATTGTAAAGCCCTAAGGTAGATTCAAATTCGCTGTTGTGCATAAAAGATAGGCCTACCTGAATACCATATGCTGGTTCATAATTGGCACCCAATCTTATTTTATGTTGCGCTTGATTTAAATCGTATCTATCTGTTGAAGTGGCATTTTCTCCCAAGTCTTCAGCAGTGAATGAATTTTCGTTTACCCA
This sequence comes from Saprospiraceae bacterium, assembly GCA_020627865.1. Classification (GTDB taxonomy): domain Bacteria; phylum Bacteroidota; class Bacteroidia; order Chitinophagales; family Saprospiraceae; genus JAHDGC01. The sequence continues at coordinate 10,707 of JAHDGC010000075.1, forward strand.
TGAATAATTCCCAAAAATTCGGATAGCATTCGTTGCATAATAGTTAACCCCTAGATCAACTCCATAATAAGTAAGGTCGCCAAAGTTTCTGTACCCATAAGCCACATGGGGCAAACCATCTTCCGGCACCTGATCGGTTTCTACTATTCCAAGTGGCCCTGGGGCACCATCCGTATAAGTAATTGAATTTGTAATACCAAGATAAGCCGCTGCTACAGCCTCAGCCGTTCCTTGGGCAATCGCTGGATCTTCTCCGAATGCAATCAAGGTTCCTGCTAATGTGGGTACTAGGACTGCATTGATGTCTTCGCCTAAAGTTGGTAAAACAACCAAGGGACTAATTTGGCGCAAGCCAGAAAAATTCTTCTTATTCACCCGATAAACATCGACACTGATTCCCAACTTATTGTTAAGTGTTCCATTATAACCAATTTCATAAGTAGATTCTTCCCGCAACGATGATACAGGCGTCCCCGCTATTTCCATAATATTGCCATTAACATCAACGGGCACACCAGCGGAGAAAGCCCCCGCACTTGCAATCGCTCCCATAAAATCAGGGCTGCCTAATATTGGCAATAAAGAGGCTAAGGGAAGCAACTCAGGATTACCGCCTTCAATTTCTCCCGCAAGAACAGCAGTAATAAAACCATAACCCAATCCAACATCCATTCCCACACCTTGCGTTTCTCCTAGCCCGGGAATAAGCCAAGTTGTGTGGGGATCATTAAATGTTTGTACTGCACTATTTCCGTTTAGCCATAAATCGAAAGCACCAAAGTTTCCGATGGGCAGATCAGCGTATAAATCCAGCGCCGAGTTAGGAGCGAATGCTTTATTGTAAGTTGCCCTAAAAGAATGGTTTGGTGCTGCTTTATAAACAAAAGCCACACGGGGAGAAATGGCAGATTCATCAATGGCAGAAAACCCATCAAAACGGGCTGCCAGTACCATGTCCAATTTATCTATCAACTTTGTTTTGGATTGGATGTATCCGCCATAGATATCATAATCATCTTGATTTTCATAACGCCCAAAACTTCTGGTTTCAGAATCTAATTTTGCGGCCCTGTAATCTCCCCCAATGGTGAAGTTCGTCCTGATTGGATTTACATCAAAGTTGTATTGTAATTGCGTTTCGAACTGCCTTCTGTCTATTGTACTTACATTTCCGGTACGGTATAAAAATCCTTTTTCAGCAAGATCATCCGGCGCAATATTGGTATTGTAATATGCTTGTGCAAAAAGGCCTTTATAGCCTACCCTTAGCTGGCCAAAAAGATCAGTGGCCGCCACGTAGCCTTCTCCTTGCTGTGACCAATACAATCCTTCCCCAACCTGCATTCCTCCACTCGCTACAATATTTAAATCATCAATTGGCCTAAAGTATAAACTTGCGGAACCGCTATAGCCCCAAACATTTTCATTTAGATTACCACCTGTAGTCGCCACCATACTGCCATCAACGGGATCAATGATGTCATTTTGAAAATTGGCGAGGGTTGCCGCGTCGGTAGTATCTTTTGGATTAAGTGGCCATGCATCAACCCTACTGTATAATGCATTAATTTTATAACCAAATGTTTTTGCTTTATTGTGGCCGGCATGCCTGACCGAAGCTCTAAGCGTATTTTGATTGCCACCAACAAGTTCAAGGGTAGTACCCGGATAATCAAAGGGATCTTTGGTTAAAAAGTGTACGACACCTGCCGTTACCCCCGGCCCATACAATGCCGAAGCTGGCCCTCTGATGGCTTCTACCCTTTCTATATCAATGGGCGTAAGTGTGGTTGCTCCGGCGTCAAATGTGTTTAGGCCTGCCCCGTTCAGGTTTCGGTAATCCATTAATACGAAGGTAGATGTTGCGAATAAATCTGAACCGCCTCTCATGGCAATGTTGGTTCTTGCTGCTCCTTGTCTATCAATGGACACACCTACTGTATTTTCTAACAAACTAATTGGATTGGCAACAGTTTGATTTTCTATACGCTTGGCTGTAAGGATAGAAACAGAAGCCGGTGCGTTTTGTACTTTTTCCGGCTTTCTCGAAGCAGAAACAACGACCTCGCCAAGCAGCAATCCCGATTGTAATGAAATTTTGAGTGGCGTACTGGCATCTGTCACGTTTACCATCAATGGTTCATACCCCGTGTAGCTAATTTCTAAATTTAATGGTAATTTCTCATTCGTTTTCAGTTCAAAATTTCCGTCAACATCTGTCACGGTTCCGGTGCGGGTGCCTTGAATAATAATGCTGGCACCAATGATGACCTCGTTGGATTCTCCATCAAAAACATTTCCGGTTATTGTGGTTTGCGCAGCCACAAAAGTAATGGAAGACAGCATTATCCATAACAATATAAATCCATTGTAAAGGTAAGTTGATTTCATAATTTTGAAATTTGATTTTGTGAATAATGATTAATCCCACATAGCTAGCCTGTTCTTTACTCCTGATTTGATTTTTGAAAATTTCTAAAAATTTCTTCATGTATCTCGGGCATGTAGTTTTCGGGCAAATCATGCCCCATGCCTTTTAGTATTATTTTTTTTGCCCCGGGAATCATCGAGGCATACTTTTCTGCATGTTCTACTTTTATTAGTGGATCATCCGTGCCGTGAATGACTAATGTTGGAGCTGTAATCCTGCTCAACTTTTCGTACCGGGAACCCGAATTAATAATTGCGTGTGTATGCTGTTCTCCGACTTTAGGATTCAGGCCTTTCCTTTTTTCAAATTCATATAACGCCTTTTGTAAAATTTCTTTATCATTGATTTTATAATCCCCCTTTCCCCTCAAATATCTTTGGTGCGCCAGAAAAAACTTTACCCTTTGCTCCTTACTGGTTAATTTTTTGCCATACAGAAAATTGGTGGTCAGAAAGTTGAGATACCAACCTTTAGGCACTGCGGTCAAATCCGGATCAGCCCAAAATCCAGTAGACATCACACAGGTCAATGAAGCTACATATTGTGGATAATGAATTGCCATGCTTTGCGCAATCATTCCGCCCATTGAGATGCCAATGACATGTGCCTTTTCAATTTTCAGATGCTCTAAAACGATTATCGCATCTGCCGCCATATCTTCTAAGGAATAGGATGAAGCTTGCTTCCAATCTGCTATCCAATCAGAAGCCCCCAAGCCCCTGTTGTCAAACTTAATCAAACGATAGCCGGCATCTACAAATGGTTGATAAAAATATTTCGGGAAGCTTAATTGGGAATGACTATGGCCATTAATCAGCAAGACGGTTTCTTTGTTATTTTCATTTTCATGAATTACTTCATAAGCAATATTGACTCCGTTACTATCAGCGATACCAGTTTCTCCTTCCATAAATTCGGGAAGCCCTTCCTTGTTTATTTCTCTAATGATTGTATCCACATTCCTAGGCAAAGCGACCCTGCGATACAGCATTCCTGCTGCTAGAAATAAGAGGGCAACTAAGAGGATTACTATTGGTATCATTGATTGTTTTTTGGTTTGAGCAGGTTCTTCAATTCATCAAACCCGATCCATCGTGTTCATTCTTCCCAAATAATTTGTTCCGAGTTTTCATGCCAAGAAATTAAGCAATCTGAATATTGTTGGTGTAATACATTTCGCTTCACCTTCAAGGTTGGCGTTAACAAACCATTATCGACACTCCAAGGTTTTTGATGAATAACTATTGTTGAGATTTTTTGAAAATTCGGCAATTCTTTGTTTGTTTCATCCAGCAAATGCCTAAGCTCTACCTCTATTTTACCTTTGGCTTTCGCCCGACCAACTTCCGACAAAACAGCTAGTGCTAAAGGTTGTGGGCAGCCTAAACCTACGATACAAATTTGTTCTATATCTTGATTGTTAGTAAACACTTTTTCCAACGTAGTCGGTACAATAA
>JAHDGC010000075.1:14604-15122 GCA_020627865.1 Saprospiraceae bacterium
TCCCCTTTCGAGGTTTTAAAAGTATCCTTTACCCGACCTATAATGTATAAGAATCCATCTTCATCTAGGTAGCCCTGATCTCCTGTTCTTAGCCAACCGTCTACTAAGGTTTTCTTTGTTTGTTCCGGTGCATTATAGTATCCTGACATTAAAAAAGGGCCTTTCATTAATATTTCACTAGTGGTTTCATCAATTTTTATTTCGGCTCTCGGCTGGGGTATACCGACCGAGCCGGGCCTTTTCTCATCCGGTAACAAAACGGTTGCTATAGCACAATTTTCGGTCATGCCATAGCCATTCGTTATCGGCAAACCAATACTTCCATACCATTCTTTCAAAGCTTCCGACAGAGGTGCTGCACCAGAAATAATAGCTCTTGCTTTGTCCAAGCCCAAACCTGCTTGCAATTGATTTCTTACGGCTGCGGCTTGTTCGGGATTTGCAAGCGCAGCATCCAAATGTGCCTGCGGTAGTTTTGCAAGAATTGCGGATTGAAATTTGTTTAAAATACGAGGAAC
>JAHDGC010000076.1 GCA_020627865.1 Saprospiraceae bacterium
CGACCATTACGATGACAAAAAAAAATGCGGTTGTTGCTCGTGTTGCTAAACTCATAGTTAGATTTTAGATATTAGATCGCTTCGCTTTTAGATTTTAGACTTGCCTGCTTATTTCGGCTTGCAATATTAGATATGCGTATCTGATTTTGTTAGGGCATTATGATTTCGTAGGAAATTCCAGATAATAATTACGAGGATAAGGGAAACAATAGCCATCGTAAAAGGAACTTGCTCCGGTTCGGTAATATCTGACCCTAACAATTCATCTGCCCAAAAATAACTTACAAGCACCTGTATAGCATTATTGACAAAATGTACAAAGACAGGTACCCATATGGAACCAGAAAAGTAATACAAATATCCCAATAAAGCGCCGAGGATCATCCTTGCTACGAAACCTTCAAATTGGAGATGTATGGCACTGAACATGATGGCCGCTATCCATACCGCTAGATGCGGACGGAGTTTGAGTTGCAAGTGTTTTTGGATAATGCCCCGAAAGATAAATTCTTCTCCGATGGCAGGAATCATTGCAATGACCAGAATATTAAAAAGCAGTTCAAAAATACTGTCTACTTGCAATAAGCTTTTTATCATGGCCTCTGTACTATCTTCCATGCTACGCATCCACTCCGGTAACCACGTTGCATCCTGAAAAATGGCAAAACTATATTGTGCAAGCGGGAAGGCGGCAAGAATGAGTAAGCTACCTACCAGAAAATTAACTACAGTCGATCCTCTATTAAATTCCATTTGCCCTGGCCAGTGGTTTCTTCGGGACATCCAAGTGAAGGCTAATGCAGGAATCACAAAGGTGAATAAATGATTAATCATAATGATAAATCGGACAATATTGCGCTCTCCTGCCTCCCTGATTTCAATAGCACCAGATGCGATACTCTGAAAATCAATACCCTTCAATGCAGAGAAGCCATATATGAATGCTGTTCCGACCAATGCAGAGAAAATAATCATCAGAAAGAGCATCATAAATACTGCTGCCGTAGGAATTTGGGGGGAGGGAAGGTATTCTTGATCTATTTCCATAAATTATAATTGGAACGTATGGTCATATCTCGGTATGACCGTACCATTAAAGCCCTTACTTTCGTTTTTTTATGTATTTTGCAGGCTGAAATTACTACAATCTAGTTAATAAAAAAGGTTGTTTGGTAATTTTTGCAAAAAATAAATTTCAAAATGATATGAGTTCCATAGAACCATAAAATCATGATAATACGATGACCAGACTAAGTGTCAATATAAATAAGGTCGCTTTACTGCGAAATTCACGAGGCGGCAAGCTCCCTAACCTATTTCAGGTTGCAAAAGACTGTGAGTATTTCGGAGCGCAAGGCATTACGGTGCATCCTCGTCCGGATGAACGACATATCCGTTATAGCGATATTGCACCATTGGGAAAAATTGTCAAAACAGAGTTCAATATCGAGGGAAATCCAACCCGTAGTTTTCTGGATTTGGTATTGAAAAATAAGCCCCATCAGGCGACTTTGGTTCCTGACGATCCTGGGCAGCTCACTTCCGATTCTGGTTGGGATACCATAAAGGATAAAGACTTCCTGACAGATGTTACGGCAGAATTAAAAGCGGCAGGTATCCGTGTGTCTCTCTTTGTAGATCCTGAAGAAAAATATGTGGAGGGCGCTAAGGCCGTTGGTGCAGACAGGATAGAGCTGTACACCGGAAAATATGCCGAAAATTACCGTGCCGATCGGGAAAAAGCAGTTTCCTCGCATGCTGCATGCGCAAAATTAGCGGAACAGGTTGGTATTGGTGTGAATGCAGGGCATGATCTCAATTTAGAAAACTTGGCCTTTTATCGCCAGAAATTACCAAACTTGCTCGAAGTTTCTATTGGGCATGCTTTGATTTCTGATGCATTGTATTATGGATTGGAAACCACGATAAAGATGTATTTGCGTTTGTTAAGGTGAATTCAGTAACCTGACTTTTACGTAAATTAAAAAAGTAATTCCTTGCTTTACTGTCTATATTTGTTTGACTTGATATATTGTGTTTTGAATGTCACAAAATTAATTTTTAAAGACTTGACTTAATTTCTGAGAAATAATTAAAAATAATTTTTTCTAAATATCTGATTTGCAGTATTTTAGGTGGCAGTTTGCGAAAGTGTATGGAAGTTTACAAACAAAATTGCCTGAAAAGGGATAGATTTTAATAACAAATATTTAATTTTACATAGTTTTAAGAATCTAATTGAGCATTCAAGAAAGAGTAACCTTATCATCTAACTTAAACTAAGCATCGCCCGAAGTCCCGCAACTAATAAGCAAATAACACTATTAGCACTAGGTACGTTTTGCATATCCAACCCATGAATATTATCAAAATCACATTGATAATAAAGAAAATACTTATATATTTTATTAAACGAATGCAAATATTCTACACTAAAAAATTTAAAAATTAAAATCGGATTAGTATGAACAAAAAATTTACATTAGTTCTGATGTTGTTTCTGATCTCAATAGGGATGACAATAGCACAAAGAACTATTTCAGGGACGATCACGGATGATACCGGAGAGGCCTTGATTGGAGCCAGCATATTGGTCGAGGGGACTAATACTGGTACAGTAACGGATATTGATGGAAAATACGAGCTTAAAGTACCGGATGGCGGAAAAATATTGGTGATTTCTTACACGGGATTTAGTGAGCAAAAGATTGAGTTGGGAGAATCAGCAATGCTAGACGTAACGATGAGCGAAGGGATTGAGTTGAAAACAGTTTTTGTGGATGCACTGGGGGTTACGAGAGATGAAAAGACCGTTGGTTACTCCGTACAATCGGTTTCTGGAGACGATTTGAGCCTCGTACAAGAAAATAATGTTGTGGGCGCACTCTCTGGTAAGATTGCCGGTGTACAGGTTGTAAGTGCATCTGGTGCGAGTTTGGGAGGATCATCGAATATCAAAATTCGTGGTGCCAATGGCCTTAATGGTGGTTCTCCATTATTTGTAGTAGATGGAACGCCTATCTCCAATGAGGTTTTAGATGATAAAGTAGGTGGTTCTTCCTCTGGAAGACATCGTGGTACGGATTATGGAAACCTCGCTCAAGATATTAACCCTAATGATATTGCTAGCGTTTCCGTTTTGAAAGGCCCTGCTGCAACGGCACTTTATGGCCAGCGTGGAGCCAATGGGGTAATCATGATTACAACCAAAAAAGGGGAAAATAGAAAAGGTATCGGTGTTGATGTAAACTCAGGTGTTACCTTTGATCGGGTGTATGTTATGCCACAATATCAAAATGAGTATGCAGGTGGTTATACGCAGGAGTGGAGCCAGTTTGAGTATAATCCGGATATTCATGATCCAAAGTATGCCGAATTTGATGGGCAGAATATCTTGAATTATGCTGCCGATGAAAGCTGGGGGCCTAAAATGGATGGAACGATGTACCGCCCGTGGTGGAGTTGGTATCCGAATGCTGAAGGTTTTGGAGAACAAATAGCCTTGACATCAAACGAAGACAATGTTAGGAATTTCTTCGATACTGGAATGACCTATAATAATAGTGTTGCCCTTACTGGTGGTAATGAAAAAACGCTTTTCCGCGTATCGTATACCAATTTGCACCAAACCGGTATTATTCCGAACAGTAGATTGGTTAGAAATACAGTTGGTATTTCCGCCTCTAATGATTTTACGGATAAATTTAATCTGGCCGCTAACGTTTCTTTTGTGAATAATGAAGGTAGAGCGCGCCCTACATATGGATACTTGGGGAACAACCCTGTTTTATCCTTTAACCAGTGGTTCCAGCGTCAGTTGGATATTGACCGCTTAAGAGATTACAAAAATCCAGACGGAAGTTTCCGTTCTTGGAATATTCGTAGCCCAACTAACTTGAGACCTTTATACTGGGATAGCCCATTCTTTAGCCCTTATGAGAACTTTTCTACAGATGGCAGAACAAGATATTTTGGTAATGTTACCGCTACGTATTCCTTCACAGAAAATTTAAGTCTTCAGGGTAGTGTGCGTAGAGATAATTATACCCAAAGAGTGGAGAACAGAGTTGCTTCTGGAGGTCTGGATTTGCCTTCTTACAGTGAGTTGACAGAAAGTGCTCAGGAAGACAACTATGATTTCTTGATAAGCTACGATAAGCGTTTCGGTGATAATATCACTCTAGATGTTAACGGTGGAGGTGCCATCAGAAAAAATACCAGAAGATTTAACTATTTCCTTACCGAAGGTGGTCTAAACTCTGTGAACTACTTTAATGTTGCAGCTTCTACAGATAGACCAACTTTAGAAAGTGGTTTGTTTGAAAAAGAAGTTCGTTCTTTGTACACTTCTGCAAATGTTGGTTTCAGAGACTTCGTTTACTTGGGTTTCTCCCTTAGAAATGACTGGTCTTCTGCATTGCCAGCCGATAATAACTCTTACTTGTATCCTTCCGTTTCTGCTAGCTTGGTATTTTCTGAGCTGATTGACGCCAATTTCCTTTCTTACGGTAAACTTAGAGCATCTTTCGCTCAGGTAGGTTCTGATATTGGGGAATATAATACTTCTGCTGTCTTCGAACCGGAAGATGCTTATGGTAGTACTTCAGCTTTTACAGTGCCAGATGTTTTAGCTAATGCGAATATCCAACCTGCTTTGACAAGTTCTTACGAAGTAGGATTGGATTTAAGATTCCTGAAAAACAGATTGGGGCTTGACGTTACCTACTACAACCAAGATGCAAAAAACCAAATCTTACAATTGTCTGTTTCCGGTGCGAGTGGTACCGACGAAGCTTTTGTAAACGCTGGTTTGATCAGGTCTAATGGTATTGAGATCGCCTTGTCCGCAACGCCTGTAAAAACCAGCAAGTTCAGCTGGGATATGAGTGTGAACTTCGCGAAAAATCAATCCAAAGTTATTGAACTTGCAGAAGGTCTTGATAATTACGAACTCGACTTCTGGGCAAGAGGCTGGGGCGGAGGCCTTTCCATTAATGCACCTGTTGGTGGCGAATGGGGAATGCTTCGTGGCCAAGGATACAAGATTCATGAAGGAACCGGATTACCAATTATCAGTGAAGATGGTAGCTACATCATTGAACAGAATAAAGATCTAGGTAGCGTTTTACCAGATTTTAATGGTGGTATAAGAAATACTTTCTCCTTCGCCGGTATTACGTTAGGTGCTTTCCTTGATTTCCAGATGGGTGGTAAGTTCCATTCTATCACAAGAATGTTCAACGCTTACTCTGGTTTGGCACTTGAAACTGTTGGTAATAATGATAAAGGTGTACCGGTTCGTGATGCAGTTGCTGATGGCGGTGGAATTAAAGTAGAAGGTGTATTGGAAGATGGTACGGCACATGCTGCTTACGTCGATCCTGCTTCTCACTTCCCTGGGATGTTCGGTTTGCACGAAAGATGGGTATATGATGCCAGCTACTTGAAATTAAGAGAATTGAGTCTGGGTTATAATATCCCAAAAAGACTGTATGAAAAAACAAGAATTCAGAATGTTAACTTGTCTTTGGTTGCGAGAAACGTTTGGTTGATCTCATCTCAGATTGATGGTATTGATCCTTCGGAAGTAACACCAAGTACAAATGGCCTTGTTTTCGTAGAAACTGGTATTTTGCCTAGTGTTCGGTCTATTGGGTTTAATTTAAAACTCGGATTTTAATACTTTTAGGTTTAAAAAAATGGATGATTTCCATATTGATTGAACCATTTTCAAATAATAATTATAAATAATAAATATGAAAAATATATTTAATAAAATATTTTTAACCACCTGCCTGCTGATTTCTTTGGGCTGTGGGGATTTCGGAGACCTTAACGTCGATCCGAATAACCCGACGGTGGTTGCTCCCGAAACGCTGCTTACAAATGCACTGACCAGTGTGAGTAGTTATGTCGGGGCTACACAAGGTGTGCTGTATTCTCAGATGATTGGGCAAATTACGTACACCGAAGATTCCAGATACGAAATTACACAGTTCGATTTTTCTAGTTGGTATTACGGACCATTAAATGATTTAGAAAGAATCATCGATCTCAATACAGATGAAGAGACCCGTGTCGATGCTAATATCAGCGGATCTAATGCCAATCAAATTGCGGTTGCAAGAATTCTAAAGGCTTACTTCTACCATACCATGACGGACAGATGGGGGCCAATACCTTACTCGCAAGCACTACAAGGAAATGAGAACTTTGAACCCGCTTACGATTCTCAGGAGGCGATCTATACGGATCTTTTCAAAGAATTGACCGAAGCAGTTGCTCAAATGGACAGTGGTGCTGGTGTAGCCGGTGACTTTTTGTTTAATGGAGATATGAACAGTTGGAAGCGTTTCGCAAATTCTCTTAGAATGGTTATGGCCATGCGTATTTCAAATGTTGATGCCGCCGAAGGCCAGAAACAGTTTGAAGGTGCTATGGGAGCCGATGGTGGTTATATTAGTAACAATGCAGAGTCTGTAATGTATCCTTATTTGGCTAGTGCGGTTAACGCAAATCCATGGTTTACAAGATTCATAACTCGTGAAGATTGGGGATTAAGTGAGCCATTAGTTGCGATGTTGGATAATTTGAATGATCCGAGAAAGAACTCTTTTGGAGACGGTACCAGAGCCGGTGATAATCCGGGTTCTATCGTCGGCATCCCTTATGGGATGGAATTTGCGGTGGATGCAAATGAAATTTCTTTACCGAATGGTCAATATGTTAGGGCTCAAGATGCTCCACTACCAATTATGACAGCCGCTCAAATGTTGTTCACCAGAGCTGAGGCAGCAGTACGGGGCTGGACTGGTGAAGATGCAGAAGCATTGTACTACGATGCTATCCGCGCATCTATGGAGCAATGGAATGTATACGAGGAAACAGCTTTTGATAGCTATATCCAGCAGGCTAACGTAGCTTGGGATAGCGCCAACGCAATGGAGTTGATCGGAAATCAAAAATGGATTGGACTGTTCTTACAAGGATATGAAGGTTGGGCAGAATGGAGAAGAACAGGTTATCCTGCTCTAGTTCCTGCGATCGATCCGCTTAATGAAAGTGGTCAGATTCCGGTAAGACAAGGATACCCTACTTCTGAAAATGACTTGAACAAAGCCAATTATGACGCGGGAGTTGCCTTGCTTGGTGGGGCAGATAACCTAGATACACCACTTTGGTGGGATAAGTAATTGAAACTCGTTTAGTAGCTAGGAATGAGGATTTTTCCCTCACTCCTTAATACGGATAAAAGATTGTACGATAGCCCTGTGGAATTTTTCTACAGGGCTATTTTAAATTTGACAGACTGTAATCTAGCAGACAATGAGCACTTGGATTTCATAGGGAAGCATATTAACTTTAAATATGTAATTGTGTCCATTATCAAAATGTTTTTATGAAAGTTAATGAATTCTTATCCTGTCTCCTTGTGTTTTTCATGTTAAGCAGTACGATTTCTTGTGAAAAAAACGGAGATTTAACTCCTTCAAGCACGGAGGGAACGAGTATCTCTTTTAAAGTTGTCAATGACTTTGTTAAAGATGTGCCCGTCGTAGTAGCAGGAAGTCAGTCTAAAGAATTTATCGTGTCTTTTAATAGAACCTTACCTGACGGTACAGTACTCGAATTCGAGAGTGCTGCTAAGTTACCTGTTGTACTAAAAGATAACGAAGGGAATATGTGGAACATGTTCGGTGAATGTACGGAAGGCATACGGAAAGGTACATTTCTTCAGCCTGCAAATGCATCTCCAGGGTATTGGTTTGTTTTTGGTGCTATGTTTCCTGGTACAAAAATCTTTGAGGAATCAATCCCGGAGCAGGTCTTTGAGGTTCCTTTGCCAGATGACCCGGAATGGCTTGTCCCGACTGAAACGATAACTACTGGAGCTGGATTCGATGTAATCCGTTCTGTTGATTATCCAGATTTTGTGACCTATGACTTTAAAGAGCCAGAAAGGCAGTTTTATTTTGGGGATGAGGATATTATTATCGGTATTAAAATCGGGGAAGAAACTCGGGCTTATCCAAAGGCGATGCTGGATCGACACGAAATTATCAATGATAGTATCGGGAATGTTCACTTTTCCGTGATTTATTGCCCGTTAACAGGGACTACAAAGGTGTGGAATGGGAATATTAATGGCAATATTTACACTTTTGGCGTTTCGGGTATGGTTTACAACAGCAATATTATTCCCTTTGATAGGAATACCGAAAGTTTATGGGGACAGTTACCCGATATATGCATCAATGGAGCTTTACGAGGAACCCGGCCTAAGTTAATTCCTTTCGTGGAAACGTCCCTGAAAACTTGGCGTTCTATGTTTTTGCTACCAAAAGTTGCTGCTGATAGCAGTACAGGCCTTGATTATTCTGTCTATCCCTACGCTGATTATCAAACCAATCATGACAATATTTATTTCCCGCTATTTCTAGATGATGATCGCTTGCAAAGAAAGGAAAAAGTTTTCGGCCTCATTTATAGAAATACCGCTAATGTTTATAAATTTACCTCATTTTAGTAACAAATAATCTATAAACTATTGATAGGTCTTTATTTGACTTATTTTTATGTATAATTCAAGACATTAAATATGTGAAAACTGTTTTATATGCTATGTTTTAATGTTTTTGTGCAAAATATTTTTTGTTTAATATACAAAAAATATATTTGTGCCTTTCAAACTACATTCAAATATCATTTTTATTACTATTTTTACCCCGCAAATACTTATTTTTTAATCAAAATCGGATTAGTATGAAAAAATTTTCGCTAATTTTTACGATGGTTTTGTTTAGCCTTTCTATGTTGATTGGCCAACGAACCATCTCTGGTACCATAACCGATGACAAAGGCGAGGCACTTATCGGTGCAAACGTCTTGGTTAAGGGTACTACAACAGGAACCATCACGGATATTGATGGTAAATATGAACTCAAGGTGCCAGATGGTGGAACCGTTGTGGTTAGTTATACAGGGTATACTGACCAAGAACTTGCACTCGGGGCATCCAATATACTCGATGTGCAACTTGTCGAAGGAGTTATGCTGGGTGATGTCGTCGTTACGGCACTCGGTATCTCTAGGGAAAAATCCTCCCTTGGATACTCCGTACAGGAGGTTGGCTCCGACGAAATCAAAAAATCAGGGACTTCCAACGCCATCGATGCCTTGAACGGAAAGGTATCTGGTGTCCAGATTACCAACTCCGGAGGACAGGCCGGTACGGGCTCTAGTATCGTTTTAAGGGGCTACAGTTCTATCAATGGTAGTAACCAGCCGCTTATCGTGGTTGATGGTGTGCCAATTGATAATTCTACGACTTCTTCTAATGAAACCAATGCCTCTGGTTGGGGAACACCTACTGCAAACAGGGGAATTGATATCAACCCGGATGATATCGAATCTGTTTCCGTATTGAAAGGTGGTGCTGCTGCTGCTTTGTATGGTGCAAGAGCCGGTAACGGTGCCTTGATTATTACCACTAAAAGTGGTGCGAAGAAAGATGGTGGTGGACTTAACGTGGAATACAGCTACGGTATGACATTCGATAGAGTGAACAAAGTGCCCGAGCTTACCGAGGCTTTCGCCAGAGGTAGAAACGGTGCATACAGTAATGTTACCCACTGGAGCTGGGGAGCTGCTTATGCTTCAAACCCTGTTTTCCCGGATGGAACTATTCTTGACTTGAACGGTGATGGAGAACGTACAGACATTTCTGGTCAAGCCATTCCGCTTTATTCTGATAATATGAATGCGTTCTGGGATGATGGTGGTTCTAGAAACCATAACTTCAATATCTCTGGTGGTAATGAAGACGGTGGTTTTTTCGCCTCTTTCTCTAGATTCGATCAGGAAGGTATCGTTCCACAATCTACTTATGACAGAACTTCTTTCATGCTTAAAGGAGATTATGGCCTTACCGATAAGCTTACCGTTGGTGGTAAAGCAAATTATGTTACTTCCGGTGGTTTGAGGTCTAATGAAGGGTCTTACTCTGGTGGATTGGGTTACTGGCACCACATGTGGGACATTAATGACTTTGCGCCAAAAGCACCTAATGGAGATCATACGTGGTTTAGTGGTGCTGTACCACACCCAAGATGGATTACCGATGAAGAAGGGGAAGATTATACCGTGAATAGAATCATTGGAAATGTGAATGTTTCCTATGAGTTAACACCTTGGTTACGCGCTGCATATCGTGTTGGTGTAGATAATTATTCTGATACTAGAAAACAAGTTAGGCCAGTAAGTTCTGTAAGTGCAAACTCTGGAGCCGGTGATGTTAGAGAAATCCGGATTAATAACCGCGATATTACACACAATTTTATGTTGAATGGTCAAGCTGACCTTTCAGAAGATTTTGACATCAGCTACGTCGTTGGTTCAGAACTGTACAGCAACGAGTTTGATAGAATTTATGTTCGGGGTGATGCCATCGTGGTTAGAGGCCTTGATGATATTACCAATACAGAATCTCAAGCGATCGTTAACGAAATTGGAGGCAAAAAAATTAATGGTATCTTTGGAGATGTTCGGTTTGGATATAAGCACTTTCTTTACCTAGGTTTAACCGGACGTAACGACTGGTCTTCTACACTACCACTCGACAATAATAGCTATTTTTATCCTTCTGCAAATCTTGGATTCGTATTCTCTGAATTGACTAACCTCAGTTGGTTGTACTTCGGTAAACTACGGGCTTCTTATGCTGCTACAGCAAACGATGCGCCATCGCAAAGTCTTAGAACAACTTATGAGGCGGAAGATCCTGTGAAAGGTCAAGTAATCTACTCCTTGGGCGATATTCAGGCTAACCCGGATTTGAAGCCGGAACGTGCCACAGAATTGGAGTTTGGATTGGAGCTGTCCTTGTTTAAAGGCAAAATTGGCTTAGATGCTGCTTACTATACAAAGACGAATGTTGATCAAATTCTTGAAGTGCCGCTTTCTCGTACAACAGGATTTACCTCTAGTTTTGAAAATATTGGTGAGATTTCTAACCAAGGTTTTGAAGTGAATCTTAACTTGAATGATCCTGTAGATTTGGGTGATTTCAAATGGGGTACAAGTCTTAATTTTACAAGAAACGTAGGGGAAATCGTGAAAATTGCCGATGGCCTTGATAGAGTTTCTCTTGCTGATATAGGATGGCCTTCAAACGCTGAAATCCTTGCTATCGAAGGAGATCCTTTTGGTGCCTTCTATGGTTATGCTTACTCTAGAACGGATGCTGGTGAATTGATCATCGATCCAGCAACGGGTTATCCGATTCCGGAAACAGAAAAAACCATTCTTGGTAACTTTAATCCAGACTGGACACTTGGTATCAACAACAACTTCGGTTTCAAAGGCTTTAACGTGAACGTGCTTGTTGAGCACAGAAGTGGTGGAGATATGGTGAATGGTTTCAGAGGTTTATTGGTTTATGCTGGTAAAGACCTCGTTACACAAGATAGATACTATAGCGCTACAGATCCGCACGCAAATGCAACAAGAGTTTTCCCTGGCGTTGTAGAGAATGGTGATGGTACATATAGCCCGAATAATATTCCTGCTCAATTGACCAACCAGTTCTATCAGTCCGTTTACATCAATGGTGCTTCTGAAAACCTTGTTGAAGATGCTTCTTGGTGGCGTTTACGGAACATCTCTATAGGGTATACATTGCCGAATAGTTTATTGGGTAATTCTTTCGTTAAGGGTGTTGAACTTAGACTTTCCGGTAGAAACCTTTGGTTCAAAACACCATTCAAAGGTTTTGATCCAGAAGGAAGTACTTTTGGTGCGACGAACCTTCAAGGAATTCAGGACAATGCCGTTCCTAACACAAAGTCTTATGGCTTTGATGTGAAAATCAAGTTTTAATTTAAATTAATAATAATGACTAATATTAAATATTTTTTATTGCTCATATTGGGGACTGCCATCTTCGCTACCAGTTGTAGCGACTTCGAAGAAATTAACATGAATGTTAATGAACCGGAAGATGCTCCTCTTAATGTTATTTTACCGGCTGCACAAGAGCATCTTTGGGGGAATTATGGTTCTAATAATTCTGCGAGGATGACTTTTAATGTCTATGCCAACACTTTTACGCAGCATTTTGCCGGAAACCACGCTACTGGTGTGGATTACGATCAATATTTTATGAATACAGGTGATGAGGAGTTTTTCTTTACCAGACTGTATAGCAAGGCTTTTATTGATGCCAAGCAAATTATTGATAAAGCCGCCGAGGAAAAGTCGCCACACTACAGTGGTATTGCCAAAATTATCCAAGCGGTAGGGCTAGGGTATTTGACTGACATCTATGGCGATATTCCTTGGAGTGAAGCATTGCAAGGCAAAGACTTCCCTTATCCTTCTTATGATTCGCAAGAATCTATTTATACAGAAATTCAGCGTTTACTTTCTGATGCAGCAAATGATCTTTCCGCGGGAGAATCATTGTCTTCCCCAGGTTCTGATGACTTGGTATTTGGCGGTGATCTTAGCAAATGGATTGGTGCTGCTCATATGTTGAGTGCTCGTTATTATAACCATCTTAGTAAAGTAGATGCTTCTGGTTCTGCAAGCAATGCACTTAGTGCGTTGGATGATGCTTATGCTGCTGGTTTTAGTTCTACAGCAAGTGATATGCACTATGGGTTTGATGGCTCTGCTATCCACAGAAATCCATGGCACAGGCTTTGGGAAAATAACCTGATTATCGCATCTGAAAACTTTATGAACCTACTACTTAATTCCTCTGACCCAAGATTAGAGGCGTATTGGGATAATGTTGCTTTTGGTGGTACCGCTGTTGGATATACCGGTAAGTGTCAGGGCTTTGGTGCTTCTAATACCAGTTACTCTCCATGTGGTCCTAATGGTTATTTCGGAAAATCTGATTCTCCTTTATTGGTCGCTACTTACTTCGAAGCTAAATTTATCGAGGCCGAAGCTGCTATGCGTGCTGGTGATGCCGCTCGTGCTGCTGCTGCTTTGAATGAAGCGATTACGGCTAATATCAATAAGGTCGTTTCTGATCCTGATGGTCTTGCTCGTGCAGAAGCTTACTTGGATGCTAACGCTAACGAAACTGCAAGCTCTATTTCTATGGCTAAAATTATGACACACAAGTATATTGCAATGTTCGCGCAAGGTATAGAAGGTTGGACAGATGTCAGAAGGCATGATTATGCATATCCAGATTACTTGGAGATTCCTAAAGAGAGCTGTACGACTCCTGTTGCTACTGAGTTCATCAGAAGAATACTTTATCCACAATCTGAGTTGAATAACAATCCTGATAAAGTGCCTACTGGTGTTGGTATTTTTGACAGACTTTGGTGGGATAAGTAAATCTGTTTTTATTTGCCGGAATCAGATTCCGGCATTAAATCTAAAATTAAAATAATGAAAAAAAATAATATTTTATATCTGTTGTTGTTCCTTGCTGCTGGTGCTTTTACAGGCTGTATTGAGGAGGAAACGGATGTAATTGATGGTACTGCCGTTGGGGCTTATCCGGAGGTTACGGAGATTGTAAATGGTTTTTACAATTTATTGGATCTTGATAATGCTTCTGCTGGCTTTTCTGTAGCTTCCTACGGTACAGATGTTACTTCTATTACGGTAATGAAAAGTATCAAAGATAGTGGTAAGGTTGAACATGAAACCATTAGTGGTTCTTCCGGTGCTGTCATGATTCCACTGGATGCTGCACTACAAGGTACAGGTGTGTCTAAGGGAGACCTCGCCCTCGGTGATGTTTTTACATACACGTTTAAATTAAATACTGCAGATGGCCGTACCTTAGAGCCTGCCGAATCTGTTACGATACCGATGAGTTGTGTATCTGATATCGGTGGTTCTTATACTGCTGTTTCTAATGGATCTTCTACGGATGGCTGCTGCCCTGATCCTGTTAATGTAACTACTACCGTTACGCTTACGGCTAAAGATGGCGGTGTTTACGAAATTTCTGATTGGAGTGGGGGATTGTACTTTGATTGGTACGATGTTTACGGAATGACTGCCGATGGTTCGGCTGGTGAAATCCGTGACGTATGTAACAATATCTCTTTCATCACGGCTAGTGAGCCATACGGAGAGTCTTTATCCGGTTCTGGTTCCGTTGACCCTGCAACTGGTGTGATTACCATTTCATGGTCTAATGGCTGGGGTGATCAAGGTACTTCTACGCTTACACCGCAATAAGACTTGCTAAATATATGCTAAAATAAGTTTGATTTTCAAAACTTGTTTTTACACCGCAAAACCCCACGCTGAAGATATTCAACGTGGGGTTTCTCTTTATCTCGAATAATTGCATGTTAGACTGTATACGTATACCCCGTTTTTCCATCCTGCTCTCCCTTGTTCTTCGATTTTGCCGGCGTGATATGATAACGGATCTGCATCGGTTCAGGTGATTCGGGTTTTACTTGAGGTGGAGGTGTTTTAGGGCGCGCTTTCTTTTTCGGCAACCGGAAATGGATCTGGATATTCTTATGATACAAAACCTTCACTCCACGATTTTTAGGCACCTCAAACTCCAACATTTTCACAATACGAACGGCCTCCTCATCACAGCCATAACCCAAGCTGGAAATAACCTTAGTCTCAATCACCTTCCCCTTGTGGTTTACCGTATATTTTAAATACACGCTACCTTCAATTTTCTCGGACAAGGCCTGCTTCGGATAGGTCAACTGCTCCTTGATAAAAGCCTTCATGGCCTTCATCCCACCTTTATATACAGCTTGTTTTATGAAATGCTTACCTTTTTTCTCTTTATACATCGGACATGTTTATTTTTCGTTGCAAATTAATTCTTTTTTTATAAAAAGATACCCTATGTAATTTGCTTTTTCTCCTGCTTATCCATATCTTTATCGCTATACAGCAGTAGGGACATAATGCGTTACGTCTCCACAAAATGCAGTATACTTATATTTACCATACGCATTATTTCTCTCAAAGTTTCGAGTGATTTTGACGTAATATGAACAGAAACGATTTCATCCAATATATCAGTACAGAGAAAAAACTATCTTCTCATACCGTAACGGCATATCAAAATGATTTGACGCAATTCTATTTGTTTTTGGCAGAAAAACATGAA
>JAHDGC010000077.1 GCA_020627865.1 Saprospiraceae bacterium
TAAAAACCAATCGCATGAATTATGCATGGTTGAAGAATGGTTGGAATGTTGCTTACACGGATAATGATCCTCTGGTGATGGGTTTTGTCGGGCATAAAATACGAAGCAAGATGAACAATACTTTAATTCATGGTGTCCAGGAAATGGGAGAAGGAAGTGTTGTGTATATGGTAGATAATCCGCTGTTTCGTTCATTTTGGTATAGTGGGGAACAGCTTTTTGTAAATGCTTTGTTTTTTCGTTAAATGAAACACCAGAATAAGTTGTTCCAACTATTAAATCTGGGGTGCGGCTTCAAGCTGTACCCCAGATTTATGACTCAGCTTTAAATCTACCTCACTAAAAAACTATGACAAAAGACTTATACAAAAAAAGAGAGGAAAACTTCGCAAAACTTGCTGCCACACTAGAGGCTAAGCATCTCCGATTTTCCGTTATTCGACTGATATGTTTCATGGCGGCCATCGGCTTGGCCATTTATATTTTTAGCAATTGGGGGGCTTGGGCAGGTATCTTATTTTGTTTGTTTTTTTTGCTGGCTTTCGCCAAATTTGTTTTCTGGCATCAGGGCATCAAACGGGAACAGCAACACCATGAGTTTTTGGCCAAAACCAACGAAAATGAGATCAAGTACCTCAACTACGAAACGGTAGAATTTGATGGGGGGAAAAATTTTATCAACACGGCACACCCGTATTCCGTTGATTTAGATATTTTCGGAGATTATTCTGTTTTTCAATACAGTAGTCGCTGTGCTACAGCCATCGGGAAAGAAACCTTTGCTCGCTTTCTTCAAGAAGGCACTACGGTGGAGGAAATTTATCAAAGGCAGGAGGCTGTTAAGGAACTGAAAGATAAACTGGACTGGCGACAACATTTTCAAGCGTACGGTATGGCTGCTGCAGATGATATTCGCTATGTGGATGCGCTGCGGTCTTGGTTGGATGATCCGCCTTTTATGCTTAATAATTCGGGCTTGAAATTGATGCTTTGGTTGGTACCCCTTTGGGTGATTGCGACGATTTATATTTGTGTGCATTTTAGTCTGCCATTTTTCTTCGGATTACTTTTGGTGGTTTCTTTGCCTGCTTTTATTTTGAAAAAAACAGTAGAGCAAGTTAATGAAACACATAACAGAACGACACATGCTGAAAAAATGCTGGCTTATTATGCCGGAATGATTGCTACGGTGGAAGCAGAGGATTTTGATGCACCCAAACTAAAAATGTTGCGGAGCCAGTTTATTGCGGATGTACATAATGCTTCTGCAAGTATAAAGCGCCTGTCCTATATCATCGCACAACTCAATCTCCGATATAATGCCTTTGCCATTTTGATTAACCTTTTTTGCCTTTGGGATTTACAATGGGTTTTGCGGCTAGAACGCTGGAAGGAAAAAGAACGAGAACATTTACCCAATTGGTTTGATAGCCTTGCAGAAATGGAAGCCTTGGTCAGTATGGCTACATTGTACTATAATAATCCAGATTGGAATTTTCCGGAAGTGGTCGCAGAAGGAAATTTCGAGGCCGTTACGCTTGGGCACCCATTATTGGCGGCGGATAAAAGGGTGTGCAATGATCTGGCAATGCCCACGCATGGACACATCAAGTTGATTACCGGATCGAACATGGCGGGCAAGAGTACCTTCCTGAGAACGGTTGGACTTAACATTGTGCTGGCGATGTCCGGTTCTGCGGTTTGTGCAAAACAAATGAAAACGCCCTTGCTCCGGGTATACACCAGTATGCGGACACAAGATGCGCTCCATGAAAGTACTTCTTCTTTTTATGCGGAACTAAAGCGCTTGAAGGTGATTATAGAAGCTGTTGAAAACGGGGATAATATTTTCTTTTTGCTAGACGAAATCCTGAAAGGAACCAATTCTCGGGATAGGCATACAGGTTCTAAAGCCCTTATCAGCCAGCTCATCAAGAGTAGGGGCGCCGGACTTATTGCGACGCACGATCTGGAATTGGGGAAACTTGAGGCGAAGTCAGCAGGAACTGTGGAGAATCTTTGTTTGGAAGTCGCGGTGAAGGGCAGTGAATTAATTTTTGATTATAAGGTAAAAAAAGGAGTGAGCCAGAGTTTCAATGCGACACATTTGATGAAGAATATGGGGATACGGATTGAATAATTTTGAAAAAACCGTAGAACCGCAATGCATTACGGCTCTACAGTTTCTTCAGCCCTAAAAAAAAAGAAACCGGTCTCCACGTCCGGTTCCTTAATTTAAGCTCGAAGACTTATTAAAATAACTCCTTATAGGGATTGGAGTTTGTAAAGAGAGTTTCTTAGTGCTTTTTGAAAAAATAAAAAGCTTTGATTTTACTTTTCCTAAACACATGTTAGTTCTCTGATTGTGTTTTTACCTTAGATGGCTTTCATTTCTAAATTTAACTTTGTTCTGTCTTATTAATATTTACAAAATGAAGATTTTGGTACTTATTTAGGGTGTTTGAGATGTCTCATAATGTGATATTCTCAAAATAATGCTTTTGTTTTTAGTGAAATGTTATTTTTTATCTCTCTAATGTGGAGTAAAAGTTATAATTATAAATCAAAATTATGAATTTTATAAGATCAAACAAAATAGAGAGAAACGTGTATTGTTTGTAGATGTGACATAGATTTTTGCAGAAATGTATTATAGATTAGATAAATATATGCTTATTTTAAATTATATAACAAAGTATGTATGGAAATTTGTGACATCATTTTTTGTGTTTTTGTGAGAGTATTTGTCATATTTAGGTGATGAACAGCATATTTATGTGGATATTGGTAAATCTATGTGGTGGCTTATTCAAGCTGTTTTACCCTTTGGAGCAGTTCTTCTCGGAAATTTCTACCCAATGGAAGGTATACTTCCCCGACGCGTATTTGATTTTTGGAAAGGAAAATACCATCAATATCGCTAATTCTGACTGCATGTGACTTGTGGATTTTTAGGAATTCCTTTTTCGGTAATTTGGCGAGTACTTTTTTTAAGGACATTCTTACGGTATATTTGGCCGTGCCAATGTAAAAGTCGCAATAATTTCCATCCGCCTTGAGCCACGAAATTTGGGTCTTGTCAATTTTGAGGAGTTGATTATTCTTTTTGATATAAAAATATTGCTCATCCGACTTCTCTTGTTGCCCTGTTTTTCGTTCTGGAAGCGCAAAGTCAATCACACCTTGTAGGGTCTTCATGTCAAAAGGCTTGACCAGATAGCTGATACCTGTAGTCGATTGCGCTTCTTTGTAGATTTGCTCATCTTTTCGCCCCGTAATAAAAATAACCGGAATTTTTAGGTTCTTGATGCTATGGGCTATCTCGACTCCGTTAAGTTGGCCTTTAATATTAATGTCTATGATAATGAGGTCGGGCTCTTGGGTTTTTATGACTTCTAATGCTTCCTTACTGTTATCAATAATCCCAAGTACCTGATGTCCCCACTCCACAAGATGTTTTTCAATCTTAATGGCAAAGGGTAAGTTATCTTCTATGATTAATGTTTTGTATTTGTTCACAGGTTGAGCGAGTTTTATTTTTGGCTTTTAACCCATATGGGGATTTGTTTAGAATCTTGATAAAGGCTAAGATATGCAAAACCGTTTTTTTTATGAAAATAAGCGGAATGGAATAACTGTTGATTTGTGACATAATTTTTTAAGATAAAATGAATTTTTATGTCATCAAAATAAAAGAGTATTGCTTGTTTTATTCGCTAGATGGTAGGGTAATCGTGAAAGTGGTTCCCTTTGTTTCTTGACTGTTAACAATAATATTACCGTTTAGTAGCTCTATTAATTCTTTGCAAAGATAAAGCCCAAAAGAAACACTACCAGAGTGCCGACCATTTTTTTGGGATGGATTAATTTTAAAAAGCTGTTTCAATTCTTTTTGACTCATCCCGCTCCCATTATCTGCGACTTGTATCCTAATGTTGCCAGATACTGCTTGCGCAGAGATTTTGATCCAGCCACCATCTGGGGTATGCCGAAATGCATTGGAAATCAAATTTCTAAGCACCGTTTCTAGTACGCGAGAATCAGCCAGTACAGTAAGCGTTATGGGTATATCAGTTATTAATGAAACATTGGTCATTTTACTGAGGTGCTGGTTGCTTTCTATAACCGTGTCTACAGCTTTCTTCACGGAAAGGCTCATGGGCGTGATAGGCAATTTATCCCGTTGGGCGAGTGCCCAGTTTAAGAGATTGTCCAGCAAATGATGCAGCTGCTTGGCTTCTTTTTCGATATAATTTCCGAGTTGGGCTACTCTTTCAGAATCTTTTTGGCGTAAGAGATAATTCATAGATTGCGAAAACTCCTCGAAGGCAATAACGGGATTCCTTAAATCATGGGCAAGAATGGCAAAAATCTGATCTTTGGTTTCATTGAGTTCGGAAAGCTCCTCCTTTTGGGAAGCTATTGTCGCTGTTCTTTCTTCGACAAGTGTTCTAAGTTTTTCTTGCTCTTTTTTTAATGCGTGTGTTCTTTGTTTATAAATGACAAGAATGCTTAGTAAAAATAGTATGAATCCAAAGAATCGCCATTTGAATTGGGCATACCAGGGTGCTAAAACTGTAACTGGAATAGATAAGCTTTGCTCGTTCTGCAAGCCGCTATAATCTTTGGCAATGACATGGAGCTTGTAGTTGCCGTAAGGAAGGTGGTTAATCCTCAAGAAATTTTCATCTTGAAGACTCCATTTTTGATCCAATCCTTCAATT
Source organism: Saprospiraceae bacterium (assembly GCA_020627865.1). Classification (GTDB taxonomy): domain Bacteria; phylum Bacteroidota; class Bacteroidia; order Chitinophagales; family Saprospiraceae; genus JAHDGC01. The sequence goes on from JAHDGC010000077.1 coordinate 4,725, forward strand.
TTATACTGGTAAGTAGTTTGGTCACTATTTTCGTAATTCAATAAGGAAAAATGAATACGGAAAGATTTAACATCGGGCGGTAGACGGATTTTTTGATCCTTGGTAAATTGGATGGTTTTGTCATCCAAATCACCAGTTCTGCTGTTGGTCTCGTAATATGCTGTGACCTTAAACGGGTGTTTTTTGATGGTATCATTCGATATATCTGCTGGCTGGAAAGCGGTGATACCATTTAATCCACCAAAATATATCCGACCTGTTTCATCTTGAAAATGGGAACTACGATTAAATTCCATATGACTAATACCGTCGGATTCCGTAAATAAGCGAAACTGTTTTGTCGTAGGATCAAACCTCGCAAGACCATAATTACTGGACAACCATAGGAAGCCTTTTTGGTCGGGATAAACGGCCATGATTTGATCGTCTTTCAATCGTTGTCCCTTATGATATTGTTGCGTTGTGCCCGTGTTTTTGTTCCAACGAATGAGTCCATCTCCATAGGTGGCCAACCAAAAAATAGAGTCTTTTTTATAAAAATGTTGGACATCTAACCTAGGCATCGGCTCATAATAATTGGTAATACCTTGATTAGGGTCTAATAGATAAAGGCCGTCAGAAGTGGCCAGCCAGATTCCTTCATTCGTTTCCTCAAAATAATTGATAGTTTTGCTCCTCAATTCAGGGAAACCATTGTATTTTCCATACATTTCGATAGAGTCTATAGCAGGATTGTAGATCGCCAAACCTTTGGTTGTCCCGATCCAGAGATTTTGAGCTTGATCCTCAAACACAATATGGAAGCCACTGTTGATAAAAAAGTGCCGGTCTTTTTTCCGGGCTAGTATGGTCTTAAATCCTTGTGTTTTTAAACTGTACTGTTGGATGGCTGCCCCGTGAACACCGCCTATAATATCCCCATTTTTTTGTTCTATCAATCCCCAGAGTGGCTGGGTTTTCCCGATGTCAAGATAATGGAGCAATGTGCTATCGTGGCGGAAGGCTATAGCGCCGCGATAGCTAGAGGCAAGCATATTGCCGTTGGAAAGTTGTGATATTTGCCTTGTACTGATTGGGGGCGTTGCACTAATCAGTTGCTGAAATGTGTTTTTCTTCAGGTTGATAATGTAGAATCCGTTGTTGTAGGAAACCCAGATCTGGTTTTTACGGAAAAAGAGACCTTTCCGCTGATTCATATATTTTAATTGATTGCTTAGCGCACTAGAATAGTCGTTTTCCAGTTTCCCCTGAAGGTCGTAGCTAGCAAAATACCCAGGGTGGAGGACATAGCAAAGGGTATCTTCTGGGAGCATAGACCAATGAAAAGTAAGTGCGTTAATTTGTAGTAAAGAATCAATGACTGGGTTGTCTTGTAGTGGAGGGACAATTTCTTTTTCTGTTTTAACTTGATACAAATACAACTGTTTGTCTGGTGGGAAATTAGGAGAACATACAACCCGATCATTAAAAATATAGAAGTGTGCATGTGGGTCATATGCATCGGGAGAGAATTGCTGAGTATGTACCTCACCCTGTTGGTTGATGTACCATATAGTTGGGAGGTCATTGAGGAGTATCTCACCTCGGCTATTTAGACCTATTATTTGGGATGGTATGAATGCAGGGTTATGTGCCACTTGATGAAACTGACCATCGTATTGATATAAATCACCGGATGATGTTAGTATGATTAATGTTCTGTTTTGGGTTTGGTGAAGTGAAGTGATCTCATCTAGCGCAAAAGGCATGGTGTCGCCAAACCAATCTGACAAGGTGTGCACTTCGTAGTTGGGCGTAATGAGGCTGTGCCATGTAATTTCATATCTGCTCGTTTTATAGAAGGAAACCCAAATATTGCCATCAACATCTTCTACGAGTTTTTCGCACCCGTATGAATATATACCCTTTTTTTCTTTGCAAAATACCTTGAAGAACTGGCCGTCAAAACGATTGAGACCATGCCCAGTAGTGATCCACATAAAACCCCTGCTGTCCTCAAAAAAGTTATTGATGAATTTGTTGGACAAGCCATCTTCTTCTGAAAATTCAGAGACTTGCGTAAGGTAATTTTGGGTAATGCAATGGTTGGCTATCAGTGCATATAGTAAAACGATCACCGATAACTTTTTGCAAACTATTCGTTGTTGAAATATTTTTATTAAAAACAAGTACAGTGCAGTGGATGCTAAAAATAATATCCTAGACAAGCTTTTACCGATTCGTAAAAGAGCCTTTTTGGTTTGGTATATGTTTTTAATCCCACGTCTGTCCATTATAAAAAATAAGCATAACACCAAAGTTCAGGAATCGTTGTTCGTAATCCGTTTCTGGTGGCAAGCTATTATTTTCATTGAGTTCTAAATCTACAGAGCGGAGGTTTATCATTGTCCACGGCATTTGCACATATGGTTTGATGCAAACACTCATCCTATCATTGGCCTCAAGGGATATACCTAAAGTAAATGTGCTGGCCAACCCATATTGCTTTGCTCCAATTGGGTAGCGGCCATCTGTTCCGGTAACTTTAGTCTTAAAGTTATACATAATCCCATCAATGCTCGCGCCTAGAATGATTGGTCCAATATAATTCTCATAGGCAAAGGACAATTCGTTCATCCGTAAGTTTAACTCCCGCTCAAATGTAGTATCAGTAGTGTTGGGCAAAATACCACTTGATGTTTTTTGGCCGTATTTATTTGCCCAACTCAATTCAAAACCAAAATTACTAATTTTATAGCGGAATCCAAGGTGTAGGCCGTGTAGGACAGCTAGTTTCCCCATTGACTTGTCAAGCCAAGGGTTATTGTCGTTAAATTGTTTGATGATATTGTTGTAAACTTTTGGGTTGGTATAGCCAGCACTGTAACCCACCTTGACGTTAATTTGTGCGGTGGCGATCTTGGGCAAGATCGTCATAATTAAGATTAAAAACAGGAAGGGAATATATATTTTTCTAAGATGCATTGTATTACGTTTTTTGTGCTTGAATGTTGAACGTTATGATGAGTTCCATCGGAACGGTATATCGTTGCCAGTCATAAAATGGCTGGACGTAATATGGTTTCAAGTATGTTTCTTAGTGGTTTTTTGTTGAAAATGTATGTTTTTAGACTTTTTTAATAAAAAAATTAGATTAGTCTAAAATAGACTTTGCTTTAGCTAAAGTTTTATTAAATTAATCGAATTAATAAGTTTTTTAAGAAAACTAAAGTTATTTTTATAAAAAAACGAATTTGTTCTTATACAATTTAAAACACTTGATATGAAGTATATACGCTTTTTCTCGATTCTTGTTTTACTAAGCAGTGCAACAATGCTACTGGCACAAGAAAACATCAGTCCCGAAGAAATTATCAAAAAAATGGAGGACAACCGAAATGGCTTGACCAATCAGGCGGAAATGAAAATGACGATTGTTCGGCCTGATTGGACACGGGAAATTACCATGAAAAATTGGGGCATCGGCAATGATTATGGCATGACCTTGATTACGGCTCCAGCGAGGGACAAAGGTATGGCTTTTCTCAAAAGAAAAAAAGAAATCTGGAATTGGCAACCTTCTATAGATCGGGTGGTGAAGCTACCGCCTTCGATGATGATGCAATCTTGGATGGGTTCTGATTTTACGAATGATGATTTGGTGAATCAATCCACAGCAGATGATTTTGTTCACGAATTATTAGATGAAGAAGAAATAGATGGCCGACTTTGCTATAAAATAAAATCAATTCCGAAAGAAGATGTTGCTGTCGTATGGGGAAGTATTATCTGGTGGGTTTCCAAGGTAGAATATTTGGAGTTGAAGGTTGAATTTTATGATGAGGATGACTATCTTGTGAATACAATGTTGGGGAAAGAAGTCAAAAATATCGGTGGAAAATTATTACCTTCAAGGCTAGAAATGATTCCGGCAGAGGAAGAAGGCCATATGACTATTGTGGAATACATTGCCCTGAAGTTTGATGAACCGCTTGATGAGAAATTATTTTCTGTGCAGCGGATGAAGCGGCTTCGATAAAATCACAAACCCCCAATAAAATGCTCCTCCGATTAGCGTGGCGAAATATCTGGCGAAACAAACGCCGTACATATATTACTGTAGCATCCATCATGTTTGCGGTATTTGCCGCTATTGCCATGAGTTCTATCCAACGGGGCGCTTGGGGGCATATGGTGGATAATGTCGTAAAGTACTATTTTGGCTATGCTCAAATTCAGAAAGACGGCTACTGGGAAGAACAATCCATAGACAAGGCCTTTTTAATGGATGAAGAGGTGAAGGCACTCCAAACGAAACTTCCACACGTCAAGGATTTTATTCCTCGCATAGAATCTTTTGCTTTAGCTTCCTATAAAAAATCTACACTCGGTGTACTGGTTGTTGGCACAAACGGCGAGAAGGAAAACGCCATGACCAAGCTCGGTACCCGCATTACCAAAGGTACATATTTGCAACCGGGAGAAAAAGGGGCGATCATTGCCGACGGTATTGCAGAAAACCTCAAGATTGGGGTAGGGGATACTTTGGTGTTGCTCAGCGTCGGTTATCGTGGGGCAAATGCTGCGGGAAAATATCCAGTGAAGGGATTGGTCCATTTTGGTTCACCGGAACTCAACAAGCGTATGGTTTACCTTCCGCTGGAGGAGGCGCAATACTTTTTTGCGGCTGATGGTTTAGTGACCTCTATTGCTTTGGATATTGATGATAAAAAAAATATTGAGCCAACAATCCTGGCCGTCAAGTCTAAGCTCAACCAAGATAAATATGATGTGCTCAATTGGAAGGAGATGATTCCCAGCCTCGTAGAAGCCAAGCAACTGGATGAAGCTGGTGCAAAAATAATGTTATTGATTTTATATGTCATTATCGCTTTCGGGATATTCGGAACGATTTTGATGATGACCAAGGAAAGGGAATACGAATTTGGGGTGCTGCTTGCTATCGGAATGCATCGCATGAAGCTGGGGTTGACCATATGGGTAGAGACCATCTTGTTGGGTATTCTAGGAGCCGTAGCTGGAATGCTTTTTAGTTTTCCGATTGTTTATTATTTTTATAAACAGCCGATTACGATGACGGGAGATATGGCCAAGGCATATGAGAAATTTGGAGTAGAACCCATTTTGCCGGCGGCCTTGGGACTTGACATTTTTTTGATACAAGCCTTGATCGTTTTTTTGATGACTTCTGTATTGGCCATTTATCCGCTTTTGAAGATTCGTGGGTTGAGACCGGTTGAAGCTATGCGGGAATGATGGTGAGGTCGTGATTGGTAACTTGTGGTTGGTAAGATGAATATTATTTAACAAATCACAAAACCACGAATTCCAGAATAAGCCATATCGCTTAATTTATAAGAACTGAAACCTAAGTAAAAGCAGAGAATCTACAAATCACAAATTACCAATATGCTATTTAATATCTCTTGGCGAAACATTTGGCGAAACAAATTGCGCAGCATGGTCGTGATTGCATCCATAGCCGTAGGGTCTTGGGCGGTTATTTTTATGAGCAGTTTCTCCAATGGCCTGGTGTCTAGTTATATTGAGCGTGCTATCCAACATGAGTTTTCCCATCTTCAGTTTCACCATCCCGGATTTTTAAAAGATAAGGAAATCGAATTTACTTTAGAAGATGCAGATGTATTGTTGCAAGAAATCAAGGCAGATGATAAGGTGGCTGCTGCTGCGGTGCGGAGTTTGTCCAATGCGATGTTGGCTTCTGCAAAAGTGGCAAGAGGCATCTTGGTAAAAGGAATAGATCCCGAAGATGAGGCCGCTTTAACCGGTTTGGATAAACTTGTTGTCGAGGGAGATTATTTGAATACCAAAAAGAAAAATACTATTTTGATCAGTAAGAAGATTGCAGAAAAATTACAGGTTAAAATAAGGTCAAAAGTAGTCTTGACTTTTCAGGATTTTGAGTCAGAAATTGTCGCGGGAGCTTTTCGCGTAGCCGGTATCTTTGAAACCGATAACAATAGGTTTGATGTAGCGAATTGTTTCATTCGCCGTAAGGATATGAATAAATTGTTGGGTGCTCCAATCAAGATCAATGCAGCTCCGGTATTAACAGAGGCTCCGGCAAAAATGGAACCGGCCAATACTGCTCACGAGATTGCCGTGTATTTAAAGGATCATGAGGATATCGCTGGAATTACAACAGCTTTCCAAGGAAAGTATCCAGCCCTGAAAGTCCAGAACTATAAGGAGCTTTCTCCCGATGTAGAATTGATGGAAAGCCAGATTGAAATTTCTTCTATTATTTTTATGGTTATTGTTATGCTGGCGCTTGTTTTTGGGATCATCAATACGATGTTAATGGCCGTGTTGGAAAGATACAAGGAGTTGGGCGTCCTGATGGCTATCGGGATGGGGAAAGGGAAAGTTTTTGTAATGATCGTGTTAGAAACGCTGATGCTAGCTTTGGTTGCTGCCCCTATTGGTTTGGCTATAGGTTATCTTTCTGTAAAGTTTTTTGAAGACAAAGGGATAGACTTGTCGGCTTTTTCTGCCGGAATGCGAGAGTTTGGTATGTCCGAGATTGTGTATCCGAATATTGAATCGACGCTTTATGTACAGCTCACGATTGCCGTCGCGATAACGGCATTACTGGCTTCTCTCTATCCTGCTTGGAAGGCGGTGCGGTTGAAGCCGATAGAAGCTATTCGGAAGATTTGATATATCTAACATCTAACAATGAGCGAAGCGAATGGTCTAGCGTCTAACATCTAATAATGAGCGAAGCGAATGATCTAACATCTAACATCTAAAATATGCCAATCATAAAAACAACCCAAGTCACCAAAGTGTACAACCCCGATACCATTCCCGTGCATGCCCTTGCCGGCGTTGATCTGGAAATAGAAGCGGGAGAATTTACGGCTATCGTCGGCCCGTCCGGTTCCGGAAAAACAACCTTGCTCAATATCATCGGAGGATTAGACCAGCCTACTTCGGGAAGTATCGAAGTTGGGGGGCAAGATATTTCTAAATTTTCGGATAGCGAGATGATTGATTTTCGGCAGAAAAATATCGGTTTCGTTTTCCAAGCCTATAATTTGATTCCGGTATTGACCGCTGAAGAAAACGTAGAGTTCGTGATGCTGTTGCAAAAGCGCTCAAAGGCGGAAAGACAAGCGCGTGTGAAAGAGTTGTTAGAATCCGTTGGTATTGCGGATAAATGGGATAAAAGACCGAACCAACTTTCCGGTGGTCAACAACAGCGTGTAGCCGTAGCTAGGGCTTTGGCTTCAAAACCAACCTTTGTCCTGGCCGATGAGCCTACTGCGAATTTGGATTCTAAATCTACCGCGAACTTGCTGGACATTATGGCGAGACTGAATCAGGAGGAAGGCATCACTTTCGTTTTTTCAACGCACGATCAGCGGGTGATAGATCGGGCAAGACGGGTGGTGACGCTGGTGGATGGGCAGGTGGATACGGATGTTTATAAGTAGGAAATTAATTGCCAGAATCAGGATTAAAGGATTGACAGGATTGTGAAATGTCAAGAAAATTTTCAATCAAATCAATCCTGATTCAGGCAAGAATACTTTATGGAATCTTAAACCAAGCCCAACAATAAACCAAACCCGACAACAACTAAAATTACCCCAAAAACTTCACTAATTATTTTTTTGTTGCCTATTAACTTTTCTGAAAATTTATCCAAACCAAAACCTGCCCCTACTAATATTCCCCCTAAAGGAAGACTATATCCAATGGCAAAGACAAACAATGTAAGCCAACTCAAGAAAATGCTTCCTTGAAGAAAAGAAGTTCCTAAAATGATCGGAAAAATAGGATTACAACTGGCAGAACAAGCCGTGGCAAAACCTCCCAAAGCCAAACCAAAAACAAATCCTTTATTGGCGAATGCAGAAATTTTGGCGCTTAATGTATCGACTAACTTTAAATCAAAAGGAAGCATATCGAGGCTCATTAATCCTAAATAAACAACTAAAAAGCCCGCTATTATTGTCCAGTATTGACCAACAGTAGAACCTAAAGATTGGCTCACAAATCCTGTCAATGCTCCGAGTAAAGATAAAGAAATTACATTTCCGAGGAAAAATGAAAACCCTGTTTTTAAGTGGGATTTTTTCTCCTTATTTTGAGTTTCTGCACCTGCATAACCCGTAACTGCGGCAACCACTCCAATATTACAACAAGAACCAACTGCGGCAACAAGCCCAAGGAAAAATACTGCGATGAAGAAAAGCGGGGAATTCAGTTGGCTCTCGATAATACCGCTTGACCATTGTTGGATACTTTCTAACATTTTAGTTCGACTTTTTTACGCCACATTTTGCTTTTTGTGCTGGCGTGCATGATTTAGAAGAGGCACAAGCTGCAGGATTACAAGAAGCTGCTGGGGTAGTCGCTGCAAGATAAGCCTTGTATAACTTTATTGAACTTACGGAATCACCATTCAAAAGAGAAAGGTTGCCACCTCTGCCAAGGACAACAACGGTGGGGACGGATTCTACACCTGTTGTTTCCACAAAATCAGCATACTGTTCATAAGAAGGAGTCAGTTCAAAATGCCCTGCGGAACCATCTGTTCCATTTAATTCCAATACAACTTCTGATATTTGGGAAGATAGTTGTTTATTTTGTTCCTCATTGTCTCCTTTCAGAAGCACATAAGCCACTTCTTTATCCGTATCCATCCATTCAAAATCTTCGATAGCAGGAGGGAGGAAACCAATTTCATTGGTGCTGGTGGTTATCTTAAATGCAGATGAAACGGCTAAAACAAAAGCCAAGCCTAAGATTAAAAGTCCGAACTTTTTTTTGAAACCTCCTTCGTTTTTTTCAACTGGTAGAGTTGCCGGAGTACAGCAATTAGAATTGGTTTCTTGATTTGGCGAACAGCAGTCTGAATTATGTAAATTTTCCATATTATTTTTTGAAGAAAGAGCAATCTCATGATTTTTCATAAGATAACTCATGAGCTAATTTTTATTAAAATATTACTTTCATTCTATAGACGGGATTTTGAGAAAAAGACGCAATAGAATATTTTTTTAACAATTACAACAACCTCCTGATCCTTCCGTAGAACAATCCGGAACAAAGTCCTTTGCTTCACGAACAGCCTTTTTTATTTGATAAAATGCACGCTGGATTTTTGCCTTTGGTGAAGCAATATTCATTCGCATAAATTGAGCGCCATTACTACCAAACCAAGTACCTGGGGTCAGTGCAAGTTTTGCTTTATGAACCATCAATTGGCCTAAAGCATCCGGTGATAAATTTAAGGCACTAAAATCCAACCATATTTGATAGGTACCATCAGGGCGAACCAATTTCACTTCGGGTAATTCCTTTTGCAAAAATGCTGCTACCCAATTCATGATTTCTTCAATGTAGCCAACCGTTTCGTCTAGCCATGCTTCTCCTTGCGTATAGGCTGCTAAGGTAGCATAAGCAGAAAGGGCATTTCCGTGGTCGAGATATAAAGAACCGATGATCTTTTTTACCTGCTGATGCGTTTGTGTATCGGGGATATAAAGGTAGCCATTAGAGATACTTTGCATCCCGAATGTTTTGGCAGGTGAACCAATCACCGCGATGTGTTGCGGGCTATCGCTAAAAGAAGCAATACTGTTGAATTTAGTGTTAGAATAAATAATGTCGGAGTGAATTTCATCGCTGATTATGCGTACATTATATTTATTCGCTAGTGCAACTAACTGCTGCAATTCCGTTTTTTTCCAAACCCGTCCAATTGGGTTGTGAGGATTGCAAAGCAAGATGATTTTTATATTTTGGGTTTTGAGTTGTTGTTCCATATGCTCAAAATCCATTTCATAACTTCCATTAGCCATACGCAATGGGTTTTCGACTACTGAGCGATTTGCTGATTGAATGACTTTGAAAAATTGATGATAAACCGGTGTTTGAACCATCACGCCATCTCCTTCATCCGACAGTGATCGGATCAGTAAACCGATCCCTGTTAAAACACCAGATACTTGTAAAAAAGATTTGCTTTCTAAGGTTAAACCATGCCGCTTTTGGTTCCAATTTACTAATGCATTGAATACTTTATCGGCGTTAAATTCATAAGCAAAATTGCCTCTATTGACCAAGCGTTGCAATTCTTTAGTAATCGGTTCCGCTACTTTAAAATCCATATCCGCTATCCACAATGGCATCAGATCAGTTCTTCCGAACATTGATTTCAGAAAATTAGGGTTGCTTTTCGCAAAATTATTTTCAAATGATTGTGTTTGAATCTCGGTCGTTGGAGCGCAACAATCTGCATTTGAATTGGTTTCGGCAGTAGGCGTACAGCAACTTGTTTTATTCGATTTTTCCATTATTCCTTTTATTTTATGCCTCCTGTGAATTGTTGGAGGACTTTGTCTTTTA
>JAHDGC010000950.1 GCA_020627865.1 Saprospiraceae bacterium
ATGGCAATCAGAGGTTGCAACCATTGGGTGTAATCGGAGAAATCTGTTTGGGAGGAGATGGCCTTTCACAAGGTTACCTGAATCAACCGGAGTTGACAAAAGAAAAGTTCATCGTTAACCCATATGACCCATCTACTTTATTATACAGGACAGGAGATATCGGCAGATGTTTAGAAGATGGGAGAATAGAATTTATCGGCAGGAAAGATAATCAGATAAAGATAAGGGGACACCGAATAGAATTGGGGGAAATAGAATCAGTGTTGGGAGAGATGACAGCAATTAAACAACATGTAGTCATAACAGATCAAGATACCAGTGGAAGTAAATATCTGGTCGCTTATGTCGTTTGCAAATAGGATTGTAAGCACGCTGATATACAAGAATTTCTAAAACAAAAGCTTCCCGATTACATGGTTCCAAAAGTTTATGTATCACTAGATCAGATGCCTTTAAACCAGAATGGCAAGGTAGACATAAAGGCCTTACCTGTTCCTACACAGGATGCTTACAATAGGCAAGAGTATGTCGCACCACAAAGTGAAACGGAAAAGAAATTGGTTGAAATCTGGGAAACCGTATTGGGGATAGATAAAATTGGCATCCAAGATGATTTTTTTGAACTCGGAGGGCATAGCCTGAATGCCATTAAGATTATTCTCCTAATAAAGAAAGAATTAGACTTTAAGGTAAATATGAGAAATATATTCGACTCTACTACTATCGTCGATTTAGCTCTCGATATAGATTTCTCGAAAAAACAAGAAGAAATAAAATCAAAAGGCAAAATTGTTAAACAAATAATGTAATGAAAAGAATATTAAATAAAATTTCAAATGAAGGGCTTATATTGGAGGTTGAAAATGGTGAATTACAGATTTTTTCAACCAAGGAGGAAGTTGATCAGCAACTGGTTTCGGAGATCAAAAGTCATAAGAAAGAACTCGTTGCATACTTGGTTAAACACAAGAAATCCACACCTCAAAATGAAAAATATCGAGAAATCCCCCAATGTCCTCCACAGGAGAGCTACCCGCTATCTAACGCACAATTGAGGCTATGGGTAGCGAGTCAATTTGAAGGAGGTTCTGTAGCATATAATATTCCTAATTCCATTATTTGGGACGGAGCCATTGATATTACTGCTTTTGAAAAAGCTATAAATTCAGTAATAAAGCGCCATGAAACGTACTGTCTTTAAAATGGATAAATCAGGCGAAGTCAGGCAATATATATTGTCAGATGAAGATTTAAACCTAAGTATAGATATTCAAAACTTTTCAGAAAAAGAAGATCCACAAGCTGCCTGTGAAGCCCATCTCTCTTTGGATGCTCAAAAACCATTCGATTTAATCGAAGGCCCCTTGCTACGAGCAAGTTTAATTCAACTATCTAATGATAAACAGGTCTTTTATTACAACATGCACCATATCATTAGTGACGGCTGGTCTATGGATATTTTAGCTCAAGACGTGATGGAGTATTATGAGGCTTACCGTTCTGGGCAAACCCCGTACCTTATGCCATTACGGATACAATATAAGGACTACACGGTTTGGCAATCAGGCCAATTAAACAATGATGCCAATCAAGTTCATAAAAACTATTGGCTTTCCCGCCTAGAAGGGAAAATCCCGTTGATAAATTTACCGACGAACAAGACAAGACCACAACTAAAAACCTATAAGGGCAGAAGTATGAGCCTCTGCCTTTCGCCTGCCACAACATTAAAATTACGAAATTTTACCAGAAAAAAAGGAAGTAGTTTGTTTGTGGGGCTACTAACAATCTGGAAAATCTTACTCTACCGGTATACCGGACAAACAGATATAACCATAGGCAATATTATTGCGGGTAGAGAACACCCAGACTTGAGTAACCAGATTGGGTTTTATGTAAATACTTTGGCTATTCGTAACAAAATTAACCCTGCTACTTCTTTTGCAAAATTTTGTGATGAAGTCAAGACGAACACCTTAGATGCATACGCACATCAAATGTATCCGTTCGATAAAATTGTTGAAGATCTGCAACGGCATAGGGATACCAGCAGGAATCCCATATTTGATATTTTGGTCAATCATAATGGTGTTGTGTCCCAAAGTACTTCAAGCTTTGATGAAAGTGAAGGCGTGCAAGATCTTGGCACCGGAATAATTAAATTTGATTTGGCCATCGATTTTACAGAAATTAATGACTTTGTTGGTATTGTTGTTAATTATAATGTCTGCTTTTTCCCTGTAAGGAAGAATATACTTTTCGAATGAAGGAAGTACATGCTTTTCGTAACGATAAAGTACATCATCTATTGGATAATTTCTTTCGACTTGATCACGCTTTATCCGACGAATTACTTTTAAATTCTCCTTGGTTTCAATGAATATTTTCATATCC
>JAHDGC010000951.1 GCA_020627865.1 Saprospiraceae bacterium
CAAATTGTACTCGTAATCGACAATTAGAAATTTCTGCCGATCTTTTAAGTTACAGCTATTGATAATTTTATTATAAATGTAAAAATAATCGAGATAGTTGGTTGATTCCTGCAAATGCTCATCTGGTACACGAAGGTTCCGCTTTCGGCCATACTCATCCGCGGCCTTGGAAAGCAAGTGTTGTTTTAGGTAATAATTGGCATCTTTTATCGCCTGCTTGTCCAGCTGAATTTTGGCTTTCTTAAAAGCTTGCTCGTAAGCTTTGAATAACTTTTTGTCCAACAAGCTGGATAGCAAATAATAATCTTGATAAGGACTTTGTTTTTCAAAACTATGAATTTTAAAAAACTGATACAACAGCTGAGTCAGGTAACTCATGAGATACCCAAAGTGTTTTTCATCAAATGACTTATCTGGAAAAATGGCTTCGTATACTTTTTCCTTGGTAATAGCTGGTGCCTTAAATGTTGGGGCTTGGGTAAGCAAATAGGCATACATCCGAACCAGTTCTTCTTTTTTATTAAAGTAAGGAGAGGCGACAAATTCCGAAAAAGCATCTCGCTCCTCTGGATGCATCGCTCGAATGATGGTGAGTAACTTTGATTTTTCCATTGCATTGCTTTCATGCAAAAGTACAAATAATTTGAGTGCATAACAAGACAGGTGTACCATTTTATAATCAAAGCAAAGGGAAATCGAGCGTAGACAACCCTGTCTGCTTGGTTGCAGGATCAGGCAAGCCCATTAAGGATGTAGGGAGGCGAAGGTAGCGTTTTCCTTTGCACCGAATATGTTGTAGACTCGAATAAATAAAAAGAAAAATCATCCCCTCGGAAACCTCAAATAAAAAGTACTTCCTTCTTCTAACACTGAACTCACATCTATTTCCCCATAATGATATTCAATAATCCTTTTGCACAAAGCCAGTCCAATCCCACTGCCCTGAAAAGCATCAAAAGAATGCAAGCGTCGGAACAAAGTAAATATCTTGTTGTGGTATTCCGGTGCAATCCCGATGCCATTATCAGATATTTGGAAGACTATAAAACCACCTTTTTGTTCAGACGATATTTTTATAATGGGAACGACATCCTCCTTTTTAAACTTTAAGGCATTAGATATAATATTCTGAAACAACTGGATAATCTGTACCTTGTTCCCCCTGATTGGGTGTAGGTCGTCATAAAGAATTTGAGCATCATTATCTTTAATCGTACAATTTAAGTTTGCTATGATAAAGGCAACAATGTTGCTCATGTCCAGCAGGGCAGCTTTTTCTTTGTGGGTGTTCCCAAGGCGACTATAAGCCAATAAGCCTTGTAGCATATAATTCATCCGTTCGGCTCCTCCAATGACAAAATCAAAGTATTCCTGAAATTCGGAGGAAAAATCGTTTTGCTTCATTTTGATCAACTGTAGGTAGCTGAGTATGGTGCGAAGAGGTTCCTGTAGATCGTGCGAGGCAGCATAAGCAAAGCTCTCCAAGTCTTTATTGGATCTCTTCAGGTTCATGATAGCTGTTTGTAAGTCTTTGGTTTTTATATCTACTTCCCGTTCCAGATTTTTTCGATAATTTCTCAATTGTTCGTTGGCTTGTGCATGCTTAATCTTATTCGCGGATATGGCCGCAATTGTTTTTAAAATAATTAGATGCTCTTGGGTGTAAAAATTGGCATCGGGATGCTCCGAATCAATCACGCCGATAACTTCATTTTCATAAATAATGGGAACAGATATTTCAGAAAGGCGATAATCATCGTCTAGGATATATCGACTATCTTTCCGGGTATCACTGACAATCTCGGGTTCACCCGTTTGGGCGACGGTACCAACGATGCCTTTTCCCAGCGGAATGGTAATCGGGTTTTTTATGTCAAGTTCTTCAGGGTTTTTGGGGCCATGCGCAGCTTTTTGGATCAAGATGTTCCGTTCACTATCCAACAGATAAACTACACAATCTAGAAACTCCATTCTCGCGATGACCTGTTTAGCTATTCCCCAAACCACTTCCTCTATAGTATTCAGCTCCATCAAATGAATGGCAAAGTTATTAATGATCTCCAAATACCTTTCCTTCCATTTTAGCTGGGTATATCTTTCGTGAAGTGTATCGTAATCTAGTTGAGAAACCAATGTCTTCATACAAGAGTTGGTTGTTGTAGCGTAGTAGTAGATTTTTGGCTAAATTCAAGGGGGGATGACAAAGGCGTGGTTTAAAGCTTTGCTTTGATATATCAAAAATTCAGCCATAACGTAGGGGCATAATGCTTACGCCCAATCATAACATAGAGACGTAATGCTCTCATTTAAAAGTGAAAAAAATATCATATATATATCGTTTTTTGTAAAGTGTATCGCTCAACATATTGATTATAAGTTATTTGCGAAATTT
>JAHDGC010000952.1 GCA_020627865.1 Saprospiraceae bacterium
TTATTCTATTATCTTCCAACAATACAGTTCCGTTTTCGATAACCTTGTCTCCATCCATTGTAATAATCCGTGCCCCAGTCAGTGCAAGCATCCCATCCGGTTTGTCGTGCTTAACCTTGATGCTAATTTTTGTACCGATAGAATCAATAGGAGGAATACTATCAACGGCACCTTCCAAAAACAAAAAGCGTTCTGCCAAAGCCGCCTCAAAATATTCATTACCCAAAGTCCAGAAAACCTTTTTGCTATCCGCTGACCAATGTAAATTATATCCAGCATCGCGAGCAACTTGCGCTACGGGAACAGCCTTCGTATCCGCAGACAATCCAATGGCCTGCCCCGGCGTTGGCATTGGTGCAATATAAACTTTGTGCAATTCCGTAAAGGCAACCCATTTGTTGTCCGGACTTGGTGCGAACTGATTTGTATATTTGGTATTAAAAATAATTTTCTCGTCGGTGCCATCCAGTTTCACAGATTTAAAAGCCTTCGTCAAACTTCCAAAAAAGACACCGCCTGTTTGGAAAAATATTCGTTTTCCATCAGCACTGAAAGAAGGGTTTTCCCCTTGCGGTACCACAAGCTCCGGTGTTCCGCCAGATGAAGCTACGATATAAATGCCCGGTTCTTTGCAATGGGTAAATCCTTGATGGGTATTGCCACCTTCTTTCCGGTAAACGATCCATTTCCCGTCGGGAGAAAACTTTGGCGTTCTGTAAATCCCTTTGGTTTTATTGAGTTTTGTTTTACTGCCTCCACTGAGGTCTGTCTTATAAATATTACCCAACTTTTCATCATCCCAAGTTACATAAACTAGGCTGTTTCCATCAGGAGAAAATTCAACCTCAAATTCCCAGTCTTCATCGTTGGTCAGTCTCTTTGCCTTTCCCTTTGGTAATTTTGTTTTCCAAAGATGACCAAGGGCATTAAAGATAATCGTTTTGCCATCTGGAGCCGTTTTTACATTCCGTAATACTTTCAACTCAAACTCATCCGGGGCAACTTCCTGCTCAAATTTTACTGTATTGCAAATTCGATGATTAGCCGTTACATTAAAAGGAATATTTTCGGCTTTCTTGGTATCAACATTTACTTTCCAAAGCTTTCCCTTTCCCCATATAACAATATGTTTGTCGTCAGGCATCCAGTCAAATCCAGTATACACACCGAAGATGGCCCAGGCTTCTTGCTGATCCTTACTCAAGCCATCAAAGAGCGGGTATTCTTCTCCGGTTTCCAGATTATGAATATACAATACAGATTTTGTCCGCACCCTTTTTACGAAAGCAAGAAATTTCCCGTCATTTGAAATTTGTGGTCGGATAGCACCACCGGGACCAGAGATAACATTGTCTACTTTCCCTTTTTCAACATCATATCTGCGAATGATATAAATTTGACTGTTCGGATTTTTGTTGTATTGAAAATATCCCCCACCATACATGTCCTCCGAAAAATAAACATGCTTTCCATCGGGAGAAATACAGGGTTCGTTAACATCTTGTTGGTCATTCTTTCGCTTTGTCAATTGAATACCGCTACCACCGGAGATATGATACATCCACATTTCCCCGGCACCTAAAGATCGGGTAGAGGAGAAGTGCTTTCTCGCAACAATATACTCACCATTGGGCATCCAGACTGCATTGTTGAGCAATCTGAAATCCTCTTTGGTAATTTGCTTAGCATCTTCCCCATCAACATTCATCATCCAAATGTTATCCCCACCGCCAGCATCGGAAGTGAAAAGAATCTTCTTTCCATCCGGACTATAGCGGGGTTGTACTTCCCAAGCCAACCCTTCCCGAAGTGGGGTAGCCTTCCCTCCGGTAATCGGCATGGTGAAAATATCCCCCAGCAGATCAAAAACCATATTTTTCCCGTCAGGACTAACATCAAGGTTCATCCAGGTACCTTCGTCGGTATCGAAACTTACTTCCTGAAATGGGAAAGGAGGATTGGATACATCCCATTCTTTTTCTTTATCATCTTGGGAAAAAAGCTGATGCGTAAAGACAAAGAAGAGTAGCAGTGTTGTTATTATCTTGTTCATATGTTTAATTTTTATTTATTTTCCTTCGAATTATTACAAAAATAGAAACTAATAAGGAAAAATAGAAGTTAACTATTTGTATGGTATGCGAAAATATGCGTTATTCTTTATTCTGACATAAAGTAGACATAGTTGTGAGGAGTAATATATTTTCATAAAGTATTCGTAACGTTTTGCTAACTAGCTTTTTATAAAAGAAGTCGTTTGTTTTATCCATGCAGCTCGATCAAAAAGGCAACCGTGCGGCAAAAATAAATGATTAATTTTTTCTCGTAAAGTATCTTTAAAACTCATTTTTTTGCTATATTCATCCTTCAGAATCCCAATACTAAACC
>JAHDGC010000953.1 GCA_020627865.1 Saprospiraceae bacterium
TTTAGTTAAATGTAGAATCGCAATGCTTGCGACTTCTTTATGATTTTAAGATATTTTCGAATGATTCAGGATCACAAACACTCCTTATTAATACCAAGAATATAGTTGTTCAAAATATCAATGGTAACCGCTTGTTCTTCCCCCTTAAAACCATTGATCATTTCATTAGACAAGGTATTTTTACAGGCCCTCGTCAATTGAAGGGAAACCGGTAGATAAGACCAGTGCCACTTTTCTTCATGGTAACCATTAGGGCGTTCTGGCCCCTTGGGCGTATACACTTGGGCAAAGCCAAACTTTTTACCATTTGCCACCAGCCAGTTATAGATTTTTAAGCCTTCTCCTTTTTCAAAAAACGCATTATTCAGGTTGTTAAAATCGATATCGGTTCCCCAATGGTGACGGGAAGAGCCGGGCATGGAACTGAATTTCAGGATTTCAAGTGCTCGCTCCTTATGAGAAGGTATCGTTTTAGACAAGTCTTTGCCACCAACTTTGCGGCTACCTGTCCATTTCCCTTCCCAAATGGCTTTCTGATGGCTGAATGGGCGGGTCGCAGATACAATTTTTAAATGAACACCATCTTTTTTAGCAGCTTCATACATTTTGATAAAAGCAGTATAAGTATCTTTTCTCAACAACATACCAGACCTGGAGGCATGTTGGTCTTTTATGGTCGTAAAGTCTTTATGCTTGCTGGGAACGAACTTACCCATGAGGTAATTAACATCGAAATCAATCCTTTCAATTTCCAAAGTAGGCGCTTTCATGTTTGAAGAATCTTTACTGGGTTGTTGTTTGGATACAATGGGTTTGGCCGATGGCTGATTTTCAGTAGTCGTTGATTCATTCGTATCTGTACAATGAAACCCAATAATTGCCAGAAGGCTGAGGAAAAATAGTATCCTAATTAATTTCATTTTAATAATTTACTTTTATACTAATACTCAAACTCCAATTGCTCACAAGGAAACCCGAAAAGAAATTTCTCCCGAATCACCTTGGCCACTTCTTCAGGAACCATCTTATCCCAACCTTCCCGATTATTCCGGATCATATTTAGAATTTCCGTAGAGAAAATGTGGAAATACTCCCGATTATAGCCTTTGATATCTACGATTTGCTTACTATCCAGCAGGTGTTTGAATAAAAACTTAATCCCTTCTGGAATAGGAAGGTTCTGGCAAGTCATCAATTCTTCACTGCCTTCTTGGAAAGTAGGGAAAACATAAATTTTTACATTTCGAGTGAACAATTCCCCAAAAGCGAGGAGCAATCTGCCATCCTGATTTTCGTAATATTTTTGACTAATCATGCTCAATAACGGTCTTATCCCCAGCACGAGTCCCAGATTTTGAACCTTAAAATCGGCAAGATACGAAATTAGTTTGGAGTGCTTCTCACAATTACTAATGAGTACCGTTTGCCCCAAAGCACAAAGCGCATCAGCACGGTCGAGGAAATCTTTTTCATCCAGATGACCATCAGATTTGAGGTTGTCCAAGGTGATTTCTGTCAATAAATGACATTTTCTAGAGTCTATGCCCGGCTCGTTTTTGAATTGCTCGAAACTGGTTTTAATCATATCCATATTGACGAGTGTTGGAGGCCGGAAACTTCCCCTAACGACAACGACGTTCTTTTTATAAAGAAATTCGGAAGGATGAATGTTGCTACCATTATGGTCAAACATGGCGACGTCTGTCAGTTTGTGCTTGACAAGTAACAAACTTAGCCAACGATTATCCACATCTTCAAAGTCTGGTCCAGTAAGTCGGATCATATCAATGATGACCCTACCCCGGAGATTATCCAACAAAGATTGGAGCAGCACTTCCGGATCATTATTATAGTGATAGCAAGCATAAATCAGGTTTACACCTAAAATACCGATGGCAAATTGTTGTAACCTAGTGTCATTATCTAACATTTTCACATGGAGTACGATGTCGTTGGGTTCGCTGGTTGGCGTAAGCTGAAACCGCAACCCGAGCCAGCCATTGCCTTTGATGGTCCGGGTGTAATTTAGGGCCGCCACTGTATCCGCAAAAACAAAGAAATTGGTATCGGGTCTCTCGTCCTGCAATCTAGACTCCATCAAATCATACTCATGATCGAGCATTTTGTATAACCTAGATTCGCAAACATACCTTCCACTGGCTTCTACACCATATATTTTATCCGAATAAACCTTGTCGTATGCAGACATAGTTTTGGCAATAGTACCGGCTGCAGCACCGACTTGAAAAAAGTATCGTGCGACTTCCTGCCCTGCTCCAATTTCGGAGAATGTACCGTAGATTTTATTATCCAAGTTGATTTCAAGGGCTTTCTGATCGGTTTCCAGTGCTTGTCTGGCCATGTCTTTTCTTTTTTAGTGAATATG
>JAHDGC010000078.1:0-10681 GCA_020627865.1 Saprospiraceae bacterium
GGCTGGCCAATCCAGACAAGCTCATTATGCGCTGCATAACTCCGGTTTTTGCGCCTCAACTAAGAACAAAATAACTAACCTGAAAACGGGATCTTATTTTTTCGCCGTTACTTACATAAAAAAAGGTAAGATTTAGCACCTTACCTTTTTTGAGGATTATATAATGACTGTAGTGTAGCAGTTCGGTGGGGACGTAAGCATACGCCCTTACTCATCTCTACTTTAGTCGTCCTTTTGTTTCTTTTTCTTTTTGCATGTTGAGCTTGCTACTATTGTAGTTTATTTCCAGCTTATCTTTGTCCAGAATTTGCTGTCTTCTGGCTCCCCAAGAAGAACCTTCTTGGAAAAAAGCGATAACTGCCCAAACGAGTAATAGTGTTGGCAATAAAACACTCAGTCTCAATCCAGAAACTTCATATTTCATATGCATGAATTCATATACGACATAATAAGCTTTTGTCAAGCTCAAAGCAATCATCACCAAGCCCATCAGCCAAACCGGCCAATGCATGCCTTCGATGATGTATCCTTTACCCATCAAGGCAATAAGAACCTCTCCAATGGTGATAACACCCAACAATATGATGACGAACAAAAATCTTTTTTTACCGTCTTCGTAATTTAAATGTGCCATTTTATATTTAGAATTAATTTTTTTGTAAAAAAGCCATCTCGCGCCCCTTACCCCTAAAGGGGAGTTCCTCCCGCAAATTCTTAAAAAAAAATATTTTTTACAAGAGATAAAACACAAGGAAAACGAATACCCACACTAAATCTACAAAGTGCCAGTAGAGTCCAATTTTTTCGACCATTTCGTAGCCGTTTCGTCGTTCGACATAAAGGCCACTGGCTACATTGATCAGAATGACAATCAGAAAAACGACACCTGAGAATACGTGGAAACCGTGGAAGCCTGTGATAAAGAAGAACAAGGCACCAAAGG
This sequence comes from Saprospiraceae bacterium, assembly GCA_020627865.1. Taxonomy (GTDB): domain Bacteria; phylum Bacteroidota; class Bacteroidia; order Chitinophagales; family Saprospiraceae; genus JAHDGC01. The sequence goes on from JAHDGC010000078.1 coordinate 944, forward strand.
CTTTCGGGCCAAATGTTTCTTTGCTTAATTTACCATCAGCCGTAACCACACCAGAATGTTCGTATAAATGTGTACTATGATTATAAGTAATCAGGTAAGGATCATCTGCCTCAACTGCCTCTCCCGCCTTACTGTGGCCATGATGATCATGTTTCACAAAGTAACGATTTTCTGGAATATCCAAATCACCCGGTTGTAAATAATAGGTAGCTTTTGCTCCGTGAACATCTACGGTTTGTTTTTCCAATCCCGCACCTTTGAGATCATCATCTGTGGCATAACGTCCTGCCTCAGCATGACTCGAAAACGGATTGGTTAAAACAGACATTCCTTCCTGACCGATTAGCATATTCCATTCCCAAGCCTGACAACCTAGGAACATAAGGCCACCAATAATGGTATAGAACATCCATTTGATCACCCCATTTTTATTTTCTCGGTGTCCTTCTTGTACGCCACGTACCATCGTATAAGAACTAGCCAAGAGGACGAAGGTCATAAAGGTTACAAAAAAAAGCGGTTTGTTTTCGTAGCCACCCGGAAAGGTAGAGAATACAAAATCCGGAACCGGCCACGTCGGCACACTAAAACGCAATGCTCCGTAAGCAATAAGAAAGCCTGCAAAAGTAAAGGCATCCGATAACAGGAAGTACCACATCATTAATTTACCATAACTCGCCTTGAAGGGCTGTTTCCCTCCAGACCACAAATCTTCATCGTGATGATGGTCATGTACTTCTGTGTGTGTAGCTGTGTCTAAAGCCATTTATAATTCAGTTTAATGATTTCGATAAATATCGTTAGGAGACGTTCTCCTCGTGCTTAGTAATGAGTCACAAATAAATTGATCAATACTTAGACGTAATGCATTACGTCTCTACTTTTGATAAATAAAAAACAAAAACAAATAAATCCATAGTAAATCTACAAAATGCCAATAAGTCAATGTGAGTTCGAATCGTAATATACGGACTTTGGTCACTTTGAATTTTAATGCGAAAGCATGTACCAAAGCGACTATGATGGCTGAAATGCCACCGAGCACATGTGCTGCATGTAATCCTGAAATTACGTAGACGAAGGATCCAGATGGATTTCCGGTTAGTTGTACTCCCATTTTTTCCATGGCTAACCAACCTTGATATTGTAAAACAACGAAGGCAATACCGAGCAAGAGTGCTAATACCAATAATCCTTTATAGAGGAAGACATTTCTTTTTTTGAATGCGATATAGGCACAATGCAAAACGATACTACTTGCCAAAATAACTCCGGTACTGTAAGAAAAAACATCTGGTAAATTGAATTCTAACCAATTCCCGGAAGCTTGTCTCACAATATATGCACTTGTAAAAGCCGCGAACATCATCGTCATGCTTGCACAAGCTACCCACAAGGCAAATTTCTTGGGGTGGATTTTATTTCTATAATGTGATTCTGTCAAAGTTGCGTTCATGTTAAGCTGTAAGTATTAAGCTATAAGCTTTTTACAATTTATCTATTAGCAAAAAAGCCATCGCTGCCCCTAGCCCTTAAAGGGGAAAGGCTGCCCACAATTTCAATTATAGTTTATCTATCAACAAAAAAAGTAATGCTAACGGTAGGTAGAAAAAACTACTGAACATTAATTTTAGTGCGGCTTCTTTTGTACATTTTTTATACAATTGCCAAGCAAAGAAAGCATAGATTACAGATAGCAAAACCATTAGCATCATAGAGACTATGCCGCTTACACCAAGATACCAAGGTAGTACACCAATAGGAATTAATACGAATGCATACGTAAATGCATGTTTTCCAGTTTCTGAATTTCTTTCGCCTGATCTTGATGGCAATAAATAATATCCTGCCTTTGTATAATCCTCATGTCCAACCCACGCGATAGCCCAAAAATGTGGGAATTGCCAGAAAAATTGAATACCGAATAAGACCAATGCTAGTGCAGTCAATTCCCCTTGTGCAGCTACGCAACCAATCATCGTTGGTAAAGCTCCCGGTATTGCTCCGACTAAAACCGCCAAAGGTGTCACCCTTTTGAGTGGCGTATAGATAAAAGCATAACAAATCAGGGAAAGCATGCCCAGCACGGCAGTCAACGGATTAAAAAATGCTAAGAAACTGATCCCTATAAAACTCATAAAGCCTGCTGCTAATATCGCTTCTGAAACCGTCATTCTTCCAGCAGCTAAAGGCCGGTTTTCTGTCCGTTTCATCAATTTGTCAAAATCTCTTTCCAACACTTCGTTTAGTGTATTGGCTGCCCCCGTTACTAAAAAACCACCAGCAGCTAACAACAATACCGCATACCAGCTCACATCACCTTCCGATGCTAGGAAAAAAGCAATCAAGGAGGTAAAAACCACCAAAAGATTCAACCTCAGTTTGACCAGCATCTCGTAATCTTTAAGCTTTTGGCTAAAGGAGGATGTGGTGGTATGTTTTATTAATTTTGTATTCACTATCGTGAGCGTTAAGTTGTATGCATTAAGTTGTAAGCTGTCTAATAACGTATACTGAGTTAATGGTCACCTCCGTCTTTTTCACCTTCTCGCATTGGAACGATTTGCGGGATAAACTCATGACCATCTTTACCATAATCATAGGCCCAACGGTGAACAGCCGGAATATTACCAGGCCAGTTTCCGTGACCAGCATCAATCGGCGTTGTCCACTCAAGGGTATTGGCGCCCCAAGGATTCTTCGTAGTCATTTTTTTACCATTTTTAATGCTGTAAAAGAAATTGATTACGAAAAGTATTTGAAGTGCAAAAACGATGATTGCAGCAATTGTTATAAACTTATTAGAATCTGCAAAGTGAGAGAATGCATCGAAGTTATCAAAACGATAATAACGACGCGGCACACCTGCCATTCCGAGGTAATGCATTGGCCAGAAGATGGCATATGCCCCGATCATGGTACCCCAGAAATGGATTCTTCCTAATGTTTCGTTCATGAAAGTACCGAACATTTTAGGATACCAGTTATAAATTCCGGCAAACATTCCGAAGAAAGCCGCGATTCCCATTACAATATGGAAGTGAGCCACAACGAAATAAGTATCGTGCATTTGAATATCAATGGCAGAGTTACCAAGGAAAATCCCGGTTAATCCACCAGAGATAAATAAGGAAACAAAACCGATTGCAAAAAGCATAGCAGAATTAAATCGAATATTTCCACCATAGAGTGTTGTAATCCAGTTGAACACTTTTACCGCCGAGGGTACCGCAATAATCAAGGTAAAGATTACGAAGAAATTCGAGATAAAAGGATTTACACCCGACATAAACATATGGTGTGCCCAAACGATAAAGGAAAGGAATGCAATAGCGAGGATAGAAAATACCATCGCTTTGTATCCAAAAATCGGTTTACGCGCATGCACCGACAGCACCTCCGAAACCAGTCCCATTGCAGGAAGAATAATGATATACACTTCCGGATGGCCAAGGAACCAGAAAAGATGTTGGTATAGAATAGGACTACCGCCCACATTATCTAGGGCTTGTCCTCCGATAAAAATTTCACTGATAAAGAAACTCGTTCCTAGCCCACGATCACACATTACCAAGAAGAAGGCAGATGCTAGAACTGGGAAAGAGAGGATTCCGAGGATAGCTGTTACGAAAAACGCCCAGATGGTCAGTGGCAATCTCCACATGGTCATCCCTTTTGTTCTCAGGTTCAAGACGGTTGTAACATAGTTGATACCACCCAATAAAACAGAAACCACAAAAAGCACGAGACTAACAATCCACAAAGTCATTCCTGCACCGGAGCCGGAAGAAGCTTGCGGCAAGGCACTCAGTGGCGGGTAAGCTGTCCATCCACCGGAAAAAGGCCCCGTGCTGAGGAAGAGTGAAATAAACATCACCAAACCAGCGAGGAAGAAGAACCAGTAAGACAGCATATTCAGGAAAGGCGAGGCCATATCCCGGGCACCGACTTGAAGCGGAATGAGTAAGTTACTGAATGTACCGGATAGTCCGGCAGTCAAAACAAAGAACACCAAGATGGTACCATGCATCGTAACGAGGGCGTAGTAGAATTCAGGCGCCAAAGTTCCGATACCAGCATCATTTATCGTGATCCATTTTCCGAGTATTGGTTTTAGCCAAGCCATGCTTTCTTCTGGGAAACCCAGTTGTAGGCGGAAAATGATAGACATTGCTGCACCGATAATTGCCCAGAAGATTCCTGTAATCAGGAACTGTTTAGCAATCATCTTGTGATCCTGACTAAAGATATAAGTGGTAATAAAGTTTGACTTATACTTATCACCATGATGATGGTCATGAAAATGATCGTCGAACCCTTGTTCTTTGATCAACTTTTCTTCATCGTATTGAATTGGTGTTGAAACGTTAGTCATAAAAAAATGCTTTATTTGATATCCTAAATAGGAATAAAATGTTCAAAAAAATTAAACAATGATGCTGTAAAAAGGTTGGTGTTGAAATCAAAATTTTAATTCGATAGAATTTTGATTTCTGTTCTCCGGTTTTCTTTCCGACCTTCAGGTGTAGCATTATCTCCTTTTGGCATAGTGTCTCCGTATCCAACTGGCGTAATTCTTTCAGCCACAATACCATTTGTAGTCAGGTAATTATAAACAGCAGTTGCTCTTGCATCAGAAAGCGTTTTATTACTTACAGGATCTCCGACATTATCCGTATGCCCTGCGACTTCAATCTGCATAGAAGCATATTTTTTCAATGCCGTGACGACATTATCTAATTCGTAACTAGAGTTTGCAGTAAGATCGGCGGAACCCGTTTTGAATTTCACATATTGTAATGGTAGAATTTTTCCGGCCTCATCTTCGGCTGTTCTTGCTACTTCGATGGCTTTGCTAAAATCTTGACTACGCTGACGAATTTCAAGATCTAGTAACTTCCCTTTATTCGGATCTTCGTCACTGTTCCTGATATTCTGCATATAATATGACTTTTGGGTCGTCAGCCATTTTTCGTATTCTTCTTCGGAGACGATTCTAACAATCCTTCTCATAGAAAAGTGTCCTGTTCCACAAAGTTCAGCACAAGCCAACTCGAAGTCAAATGCTTCCCAAAGCGGCGGGCTTTCTGGATCTTCAGGATCAGAAAGTGCATGATACTCATCATACTCGCGCAGTTGCTGGCGATATTCTGCAGTTGTCGTTGTCGGTGTAAAAACGAAGTAAGTTGGCATACCGGGTACCGCATCCATTTTTACACGGAAATGAGGTAAATCAAAGTTGTGCAAAACATCTCTAGAGGTAATCCTAACCCTTACTTTTTTATTCACCGGTAGAACGATTTCAGAAGGTTGGAAATCATCTAAATTTTTATCATCATTCCAATTTTGCCCGAAAGGGTTCAAGCCCGTAATTCTTTTATAGTATCTTTCTCCTAGTAAACCATCTGGTCCGGGATAACGGAGCAACCAGTTGAACTGCACGCCCATCGCTTCAATTTCTATGTGGTCTTCCCCTTCTGGGACATCTGCCATCACCTCATTCCAAGCCACAAGCCCCCTGATTACTAAGAAGCACATTACCACAGCCGGGATAACTGTCCAAACAACTTCGATGGTATTATTGTGTGCAAGGAAGATTGATTTTCGATTTGGATCTGCCTTGTATTTATAGGCGAACCAGAACAAAGCCACTTGGGTCAACACAAAAACAATTGCCGTAAAGAAAGTAGTTACGTTGAAGAGGGAGTCCAGTTCAAAACCATGCGCTGATGCAGATTTATGCGGGCCATAGCCCAACATCCAGTTTTTGTAGAATGCTGTGGAAACCACGCAGAAAACCAAAAAGCCAATCATGAACCACAACGACATCAGCCCGTGGAAATTATTAGCCCTCTTTTCGCTTTCTTCCTCTCCCAGAATCTTGCCAGACAATTCCGTAACCTTACCGATTTGTACTGCAACAATTCCAATCAATAATACTATTAAAAGAATGATTAAAGTTGTCATTTATTAGATGTTAGATGTTAGACATTAGATTTTAGACCTGTCTATTCTGTGCCTGCCTGACAAGTCATGCAGACAGGTCTGTGCTTTTAGATTTCTAGACAATCGAAATCTAAAGTTTTTTTTACTATGTATGGTGGTGTAAACTTTCTGCCAAGTACGGATCGTTTTTGGGAGAAAGTGCTGCTTTCCCTAACACGGTAAATACAACAAACAAAAATAAACCAAGGAAGCCAGCAAAGGTTCCTAACTCAAGGATACCCGGTAAGGTAAAACCTGTAACAAAACCAGTGGCATGTTCCGCGTGTTCTACGGCATGTTCCAATCCGTGTCCGTGTGCTGCACCATGTCCGGCTGCTTCAACAGCGTGACCTGCACCATGCGCGCCATGTCCTGCGGCTTCCATTGCGGTATGTAGTGCTCCTGGCTTAATCATCAAGAAGAAATCCCACCAGTGACCGAAGAGAACAAGACCACAAGTGAACAATAAAGTTCCGTATTTTCTTTTGGTACTGTTTCTCATCAAGATGAGGAATGGTAAGGCAAAATTGATGATCAAATTTCCATAAAACAATACTGGAAATTCATTCATTCTGGTATGGAAATAAACCGTTTCTTCCCCGATGTTTGCATACCAGATTAACATGAACTGGCTGAACCAGAGGTATGTCCAGAAAATGGAAAACCCGAAAACGTATTTTCCCATATCGTGTAGATGCTCTGCAGTTACCTGCTCGTAATATCCTTTGGATTTCAGATAAATTAATAGCATGATGGAAAGTGCCATGAAGGAAACAAACCAACTTGCAGAAGTATACCAAGCAAACATGGTACTGTACCAATGTGCGTCAATGGACATGATCCATTGCCAAATCAAAGCACAACTGGTGAAGGCAGCAATAGGAACGAACCCAGCGGCTAATATTCTCATTTTGCCGTGGTGCGCATTGTCTGAGGTTCCTTCCGAATCTTCTGCAATAGAAAGCTTGCGGAAAGGTACGGCAAAGACAAAAAACCAGATACCGACAAAGATCAATGTACCGAAAGTGTACCAAGATTTATTTAGAAAGCTAGATTTCCCAGCGATAACACTGTCATAATTAGCGTGTCCAACTTCGGTAATACCATCGGCTGCCCAATGGTAAAGATGATGCCAATGCATCCAAATACCTGCCGCCACAATCATCATCAGAATAAGGCCAACGCCCATGAACATGGAGAACGATTCCCATAATCTTTTAAACTGAATATGCCATCCGGTGTATGCCGTCAGGAACGCAGCCAAGGTAAACATGGCCACAAGAGAAATTCCTGTGAAGAATACGGAATTGTGCAAAAAGTTAGACCAAAAACGGGTATGGAAAGGTGTTTCATCCATGAAGAATGTCAATCCCATGCAAAGTAATCCAACTCCAATAAGAGCCAGACAAAAGGTTTTTTGTTTTCCTTCGAAAGTAAATTGATTCATTACTATATTCAATTAAAATTTTTCTCTACAAACATTCCAGAGATTCTATCTCTGGCAATGACATGTCGTCCCGATGGGACTCTATTAAAAAGTAAAACAAAGTTTAGTGACCGCCGCCCTCTTGCTTATCTTTTTTCTTAAAAACATCTTTTACTTTATCTTTTACATCACCAGCAGTATCTTTCACTTTTCCTGCGGCTTTTTTAATTTTTTCTTTCAATTTGCCACCCTTCTTTTTTCCTTCTTCCACCGCTCCTTCTACAGTTCCTTTTGCTTGTTGAACCGCATTATCAATATGGCTAGCCGCACCGGCAGCATGTCCTGTTACGGTACTTTGAATTGTTCCGATTGTAGTATGCCCACCTGCACCATGACCAGTAGTCGTAGAATGCAATCCGGTATTCATTGCACCGGAGTGATCTGCACCACCAGTAGTCATGTTACCAGAAATCATTTTGACACTATTAACAGGTTGCCCAACATTATTTAAGGTGTTGGTATTTTCATCGTATACCAACTTTTTATTTTTAGCTTGCAGAGAACGGATATAGTGGATCACCTGCCAACGTTCTTCATAAGAAAGTTTATCGGCATAACCACCCATCACGTTTTTGCCATACATAATGGCGTGGTAATAACGACCATTACTGGCAGCTGTGAATTCATCATTGGTTAAGATGGCCGGTTGTGCAGGATATACCACATTGGGATTTTCGTCTGCCACGAGATAACCGTTTCCATCTCCTTTGGCACCATGACAAATGCCGCAGTAAATGTCATAAAGCTCTTTCCCACTTGCAAGACCAGCCGCCGTGATCGGATAAGGATTGGCAATGATTTCATTCGTTGCCCTTACCCTTTCTTCTTCGGTATCTTTATAATAATAAGGTACACTTCCATTTGCAGGAATCGCAATTGCATTATGGCTTGCTGCCCCGCTGAGGTGATTTTGGTTAACCCGCAGTGCTGCTGCATTTTTTGCATAGCGTACACCGGAATGTCCCCTTGGGATTGTACCTGCAACAGGCTTTCTCGGTTGCGCCATTTTGTAATATTCGGCTTCCGACCCCCAAGTATTATAATAGTAGTAATCGTAGTAATTGGCTTCATAGGCAATGGAGTGCCCCATATCCGGCATGTACTCAGAACCGGGAAATTCTCCTCCAGAGGAAGAACAACCACTTAGTATAATGGCCAATACTGCGAAAAAGAATATTTTATTCATTTTAATTGATTTCTAATTTTTTATACCGTGTCTTTTTTAAGTGAGGCGAATACAATTTTGAGAAGAATAGCAATTCGTCTCTACGGGCACACGCACACGCTACATGCTATATTACCTTTGTGTGAACTTCGGATGCACCTGTATTGCTGAAAAATGATTTGATCTTGCTGATCTTATCGGCAGAATACCCGTTCGTATTGAAAGCGATACAAAATTTATCATCCGTAATTCTATCATCAAGAATTGGATTCACTACACCAGGGCCGAGGCCACAAACCGTATAGAAAGTTACCACCATTCCGATAGCAGAAAAAAGAACCGTCAACTCGAAGGTAATCGGAATAAACGCAGGAACAGACCAGTATGGTTTTCCACCAAAAATAATTGGCCAATCTCTGGTAAAGACCCAAGTCATAAAACAAAAAGCCGTTAATGTTCCTATAGCACCATAGATAAATCCGGCAATATGCAATCTAGATTCTTCTAACCCCATAACATCATCAAGACCATGTACTGGAAAAGGCGTATAAACATCCATGATGTCCAGATGATCCGCATTCGCTTTTTTGATGGCACTCATCAAAATTTCTTCGTCATCGTATAATCCGAAAAGAACGTCTTTATTTTCTTTCATTAGGAATAAATAATAAAGTAAAAAGTAATAATGTAAAAAGTCAAAAGTATATACTAATGGTGTCCATGATCGTCTGCCGCATGTACGTGATCTTTAGCGTGGGAATGTGCATGTGTTGCATTTGGTCCAACATACTGATCGCCACCTGCTTTCAGAATATGCTTAATCTCTGCGATAGCCACAACCGGTGCTACTCTAGAGAAAATCAAGTACAATGTAAAGAACAATCCGATGGTTCCGATAAAGATGCAAATCTCTACCCAAGTTGGAGAATAGTAACTCCAGCTAGAAGGGATATAATCTCTGGCGAGGGTAGTAGCAATAATTACAAACCGCTCGAACCACATCCCGATATTTACCACAATGGAAAGTAGGAATGTCCAGAAAATACTTCTCCTGATTTTACGGAACCAGAACAACTGCGGAGTGATTACGTTACAAGTCATC